>NZ_JBFUKZ010000021.1:0-144339 GCF_056400585.1 Mucilaginibacter sp. P5_A6
AATGAAAATGAAGGATTATAAATCTTTCGAACACTTATGGTTTCAAACCCATCGCTATGGTGAAAGTTTTAATTTAATTTAAAAGCGATTCCCCTGCTTTACAGATCTGATGGAGCGTAAAACTTACGAAATTTTCAGAACTTCGTAAGTTTTACGCATAAAGAATTATGCGCTAACCAAACAAAGTTCCTTTACTTTGGCAACGGTAAAATCCACTTCGTCCTTTGTGTTATATTTTGAGAAAGAAAACCTGACTGAAGGTCTTGATGAGCTTGCCCCAATAGCCGTAAGCACATGCGAACCAATATCGGTACCAGAACTGCAGGCACTGCCACCTGAAGCAGATATCCCTGAAATATCCAGATTAAATAACAGCATGTCAGCCATTTCCATTTCAGGAAAAGCTACATTAAGTACTGTATACAAGCTTTTATCGGCATCGGTTTCACCGTTGAAATTCACACCCGGTATTTCGCTGATCAATCTACCATGCATGTATGATTTTAAGCCCTGGATGTGTGCCTGGTGCTGCTCCATTTCGGCATAAGCTATTTCAAGTGCTTTCGCCAGACCAACTATGCCATAAATATTTTCGGTACCACCGCGCATATTGCGTTCCTGGGCGCCGCCGTATATAAATGGTTTTATTTTAATGCGATGGTTGATATGTAAAAAACCTACCCCTTTTGGCCCATGCAGTTTATGGCCGGCACAAACTAAAAAGTGTGTTTTAAGCTTACTCAGGTCATGTTGATAATGGCCCATGGTTTGTACTGTATCGCAATGATATATGGCATTATAGGCTTCGCAGAGGTCGCCAATACGGTTCATGTCTGATAATGTACCTATCTCGTTATTGGCATGCATGATAGATACAAAGCTACGCTCGTTATCCTTAAGCAGGGTTTCCAGGTGATCGTAATCAATGTTGCCTTTGCTATCAACATTCACAAAACTCAATTTTATGATACCTGATTTTTCCATGGCCTCCAGCGTGTGCAATACGGCATGGTGCTCAATATGGCTGGTTATAGCATGTGTAATTTTATGATCAGCAATACCGCAGCGGATTGCGGTATTATCGGCCTCGGTACCGCTTGATGTAAAAAATATCTCGGCAGGCGAAGTATGCAGCAGGTTAGCTATAGTTTTGCGTGATCTTTCGATCAGTGTACGCGCCTCACGGCCATGCGAATGGATTGACGATGGGTTGCCATAATGGTTTTCCATCACCTTATACATTTCTTTTAAAACTTCCGGATCAAGCGGCGTTGTAGCAGCATTATCAAAATAAACACGCATCGTTATAGTAATTATTGATTTATTAAATTACTGAATTATTGAATTAAAACTGATCCCTCAATCAGTAATTCATTAATCCGGTAATTCAACAAATGGGTCAGTTAACTTGTAAAATTTCTTTAATATCTGCGATTATCTTATTTGCCAGGCCGTTTGCAACGGTTTCTGAGTTGCCTTCGGAGTAAATACGAATAATCGGTTCAGTGTTTGAACGACGCAAATGTACCCATTCTTTATCAAATTCTATTTTCAGGCCATCAATTGTTGAGTGCGGCTGCTTATTGTACTTCTCTTCTACTTTAATTAAAAGAGCATCTATATCCATTTCGGGGGTTAGGGTTATTTTATTTTTTGAGATAAAATAACCTGGGTACGACCGGCGCAGGTTTGAAACCGACTTGCCATACTTAGCCAAATGGGTCAAAAACAAGGCGATACCAACTAAAGCATCGCGGCCGTAATGCAGTTCGGGGTAAATTATTCCGCCATTGCCTTCACCACCAATAACCGCGTTAACTTCCTTCATTTTGTTAACTACGTTCACCTCACCCACAGCCGATGCATGGTATTCGCCACCAGCTTTTTCTGTTACATCGCGCAGCGCACGGGTTGATGACAGGTTGGATACCGTGTTACCTAAATTATGCTGTAATACATAATCGGCAACAGCCACCAGGGTATACTCTTCACCAAACATATTGCCATCCTCGCAAACAAAGCAAAGACGATCAACATCTGGATCGACCGCTATGCCCAAATGCGCTCGTTTATTTAAAACTTCTTTTGATAACGCGGTAAGGTTTTCTGGTAACGGTTCCGGGTTATGCGCGAAGTTACCATCGGGCTCACAATATAATTTATGAATGGTACTTACACCAAGGGCCTTTAATAAAGCAGGTATAAAAATACCACCGGTTGAGTTAACACAATCAATAACTACATGAAAATCGGCTTTCCTGATAGCGTCAACATCAACTAAAGGCAGGGCCAGCACAAGGTCGATATGCTTTTGCAACCAGCTGTTATCCTGGGTTGCCTTGCCCAGGTCATTTACATCAGCATAATTAAAATCGCTGCTTTCGGCAATCGCCAATACTTCTTTTCCATCGGCATCATTTATAAATTCCCCATCAGCATTCAGGAGTTTCAGCGCGTTCCACTGTTTAGGATTATGACTCGCGGTAAGAATTATGCCCCCTGCAGCCTGTTCGCCGGTTACAGCCAGCTCAACAGTAGGCGTAGTTGATAAACCAAGATCAATAACATCAATGCCCAGTCCTTGTAAAGTGCCAATAACCAGGTTGTTTACCATTGTGCCTGATAAACGGGCATCACGGCCTACAACAATTTTTTTTATCCCCGATTTTTGAACAGCCCAGGCACCATACGCCGAGGTGAATTTTACAATATCCAGCGGTGTTAAACCATCGCCAACGGCGCCACCAATGGTGCCGCGTATACCCGAAATTGATTTTATAAGTGTCAAATTTGTTGTGGTTTTTTGTGTAACAAAAGTAAAATATTTAACCAATAGCAGTGTACAAATTATGTAGTTTTTAAGCGTTCTTAATTAGTGAATATTAGTTGATAAGTCGCCAAAAAGCTTTTTTTGTTTGCAGTTAAAGCGTTATAAAGTGAATCTAAGTGTATGTTATTTGTAAACTATGTATTGTTTTTGGGGAATTAACTGCAAGGCGTTAAAAGTTGTTTTAAAGTATTTGATAACTTTGGGCCAAAACCATAGCATATATAATATCAATGCCCGAATACATCTTACATCTCGACCGGCATTTATTTTACTTTATTAACCATGACCTCTCGAACCCGTTTTTCGACCTGGTGATGCCCTGGTTTCGTAACCCTAAATTTTGGATTCCGCTATATATTTTTATTATTGTTTTTTGTTTGTGGCGATATAGAAAGGTGGGTGCAATCATTATTGTGCTGCTGGCTACCACCGCAGGCTTTGCTGATTTTACCAGCGCAAGCATTATTAAGTATAATGTTAAACGCCTGCGCCCCTGCCGCGACCCTGTAGTTGGCGCTACTGATATAAACCGTGTTCCTTGCGGGACGGGTTATAGTTTTCCCTCAACGCACGCTACAGACCACTTTGCCATGGCTATATTTTTATCCCTCGTTTTTGGAAAAAAATGGCGGTGGATTTGGTTTGGGGCAATTTTATGGGCATCGCTGATCTGTTTTGCACAGGTATATGTTGGGGTTCATTTTCCAGTGGATGTGATCTGTGGAGCCATTTACGGTTCATTGGTGGGTATCCTGTTTGCTTATCTGTTTAAAAAAATACAACCTGCCTTTTAATGGAGATCTGGAAAGTTTTAATATTGTTTTTAAGTGCCTCATGCGGCGGATTAGCCGTTTTTCTGTTCAAAGGCGATAACCACAGAATGCTTAAACTGGTGCTTGCTTTTAGCGGGGCTTATCTTTTTGGCATAACTGTTTTACATTTAATACCAGACGCTTACCATGGCAATGATAATTTGGTGGGTGTATTTATACTGATCGGTTTCCTGTTCCAGATTGTTTTGGAACAATTCTCGGACGGTATCGAACACGGGCATATGCACAAACATACGCATGACGTGGCTATTTTTCCTGTTGGTATTATGGTGAGCCTTTGCCTGCATGCCTTTTTAGAAGGTATGCCGCTGGCGCAGGGAAATCAGAATCAACTGGTTTACGGTATAGCCCTGCACCATATTCCTGCTTCATTTGCCCTGGGTACTGTGCTTTTAACAAATAAGCAGGGAAAATCACGTACTGTGTTTTTTATTTTGCTGTTCGCGATAATGGCGCCTGCAGGGTACTTTTTCAGTAATGCGCTAAGTAGTGGTGATATTGGCAACCTGCAGCATTACTTTAACCGGATAATGGGTATAGTTATTGGAATATTCCTGCATATTTCTACTACTATCCTCTTTGAATCGAGCGCCGATCATCGGTTTAACCTGCGGAAGATGATTGCTGTACTATTTGGTGTTGCTATTGCGTTGGCTGGATTTTTGGGAGAATTATAAAACAAACCCTTCTCGATTTTTTTAAATTTTCGGTATATTTGTACTGAAACAAAAGTACGCGGGTATAATTACCCTGTTCTATTTAATACAGAAACCTGAAAAATTAGCAACTTAAAGCAATAAGCTTATTATTAGATAGTTAAGCTGTGTTTAATGATCTTAGAGGGTTGTTTTAAAGGGCATAAAAGATATCGGTAAAGTAATCCTTAGGTATATGAATGGAGTATCAAAGGTGCACGAACGGTATATAAACAGGACATATTTAAATACTCCTTATTTACAGAATATTTAAATATGTATGGGTTAATTTATGCTCTCCAGCATTTTGATATACAGTTCAATACCTTCGCGTATCTCATCTACATATACAAACTCGTCAGCAGTATGCGAGCGCGCCGAATCACCCGGACCTACTTTTATGGATGGAATATCCAACAACGACTGGTCTGACGTAGTTGGCGAACCGTAGGTTGTTCGGTTTAAGGCAATACCTGCCTGAACTATGGGGTGCTCTTTTGGTATAGATGATGGTTTTAAGCGGATAGACCTTGGTTTAACATCACAGCTTACGTGCTGTCTGATGATCTCCAATACTTCCTCATTACGGTAAGCATCCGTAACACGCACATCAACAGTAAACACACAACTGGCTGGCACTACATTATGTTGTGAACCGGCATTGATAATGGTTACCGACATTTTGATAGGCCCGAAGACTTCCGATTCCTTAGGAAATTTAAAACCACGGAACCATTCAATATCTGCCAATGCCTTATAAATAGCGTTCTCGCCCTCTTCGCGGGCTGCATGTCCTGCCCTGCCATGTGCGGTGCAGTCAAGCACCATTAAGCCGCGCTCGGCTATGGCTAATTGCATTAAGGTAGGCTCTCCTACTATACCAAATTCCAGTTTGCCTAATTCGGGGATGATCAGTTCAAGTCCGTTTACGCCAGAGATCTCTTCTTCGGCAGTGGTGGCAAGGCAGAAGTTGTATTTGAGGTTCTCTTTATCATGAAAATAAATGAACACTGCAATAAGTGATACCAGGCAGCCCCCGGCGTCATTACTACCAAGGCCATAAAGCTTGCCATCTTCAATTTTGGCATCATAAGGGTCGCGGGTATAGCCCGAGTTTGGCTTCACAGTATCATGATGAGAATTGAGCAGGATTGTAGGTTTTGCCGGGTCGAAATGTTTGTTCCAGGCCCAGATGTTGTTTAGTTTACGATTGGTTGTTACGCCATGCTGCTGCAAAAATTCATTAATAAGATCGGCAGTACGGTCCTCCTCTTTGCTAAAGGATGGTATAGATATAAGTTGCTGCAGTAAAGTAACCGCAAGTTGAAACAGATTGTTGCTATCGGCCATAGATGTTGGGAATTCCCTTAATGTTAAGGGGGCAAAATTAATACTTTTTACGTAACGAAACGGATGTGCAAACAGTATAAATATCTCCCTGAATTTCAATAATTTGGATCAGGGTTTATTGAAAAACATATCCGGTTATCCGCACCGGCACCCTGTTTCATCATATGCACATCTAAAATTTGCATATCTGCACATCTATTAATCCTCTTCCATTTTGGAGTGCTTTCTTGTATCATTCATAGTAACATAAAGTACTAAGGATAAGGCAATACAAACGGTTACATACCAGTAAAACCATTGGGGATGGTGGTGATTTTTGAATAACAGGGCGATGTATTCTGCCGTTCCGCCAAACATGGATACTGCTATGGCGTAAGGGAAACCTACGCCAAGGGCACGCACATTTGCAGGAAAAAGTTCGGCCTTAACCACAGCATTGATGGATGTGTAACCGCTCACAATTATCAATGCGCACAAAATAAGCGCGAAAGCTACCCAAACATCTTTAGTGTTACTTAATAATGTGAGGATAGGTATAGTACTGATTGTACCCAAAACACCAAAGCCAATAAGCAAAGGTTTGCGACCAATTTTATCTGAAAGCAAACCGAAAACCGGTTGAATCAGCATAAAAACAACCAAAGTAAGGGTCGATATTAATGTTGCAGTGGCTTTACTGAAACCCGAACTGTTCACCAAAAACTTTTGCATATAGGTGGTAAACGTATAAAAAGCCAGGGTGCCCCCCACTGTTAAGCCAATAACGGTAAATACTGCTTTTGGGTGTTTGGCTAATGCGCCGATAGTACCATGCATGGAGTCAGACTGGTCTTTTTCTTTAGTAAAAGATGCCGATTCCTGTAAGCTGCGTCTCAGGTACATAGTAATAACGGCCAAAAATGCGCCTATACCAAACGGGATGCGCCAACCCCAATCGTGCAGCTGTTGTTCGGTTAAAAAGGCGCGTTGCAATAAAACCAGCACCCCAAGGGCCAGTAACTGCCCCATAATAAGGGTTACATATTGGAAGCTGGAATAAAAACCGCGGTGTTTTTTGCCGGCCATCTCGCTAAGATAGGTTGCACTGGTGCCATACTCACCTCCTACGCTCAAACCTTGAATAATGCGGGCTACCACTAATAAAATCGGTGCTGCAACACCAATAGATTTATAGCCAGGCGTTATGGCTATAATGAGCGAGCCCACACTCATTAGTAATACCGATGTGGTTAACGCCGTTTTACGGCCACGTTTATCAGCAAACGTCCCCATCAGCCAGCCCCCGATTGGGCGCATTAAAAAGCCTATAGCGAAAATACCCGCTGTATTTAACAGCTGCACAGTTTCATTTTCCTTAGGAAAGAAAGCATCCGAAAAATACAGAGAAAATGCTGTGTACACGTACCAATCGTACCATTCAACCAAATTACCCAATGAGCCACCGATAATTGATTTAATGCGACCGCCCGTTGTTTTAGGAAGTGATATGGCAGGTTGAGGTGATATGGTAGAATAATTATTCATAATTTAGATATTGTATGATCAAAGCATAAATGTAAGAGATAATTTTAATTTACGATGATTCATAAGGGTTGGGATTCAATAAAGGAATTATTGAATTTTACAGCACTGGTGCCGTTCTAATTGCTAAGAATTCGTAAAATCGGATAATATTCGTGAAATTCGTGCTATGAATTATTTTGAGTTTTATAGCATTCCCGAATCTTTCAATATTGAACCGGTTATGCTTAAAAAGAAGTTTTATGAGCTAAGTAAACTTTATCATCCCGATTTTTATGCTGGCGAAGATGAAATAAAGCAACAGGAAATACTGGAACTATCCACCTTAAATAATAAAGCATTCCATGTTTTAAACGACCCGGCACGCCGAATGGAATACATTTTAAAGCTGCATGACCTGGTATCTGAGGGTGCAAAACCGCAATTGCCGGCAGATTTTTTAATGGAAATGATGGATATTAACGAGCGGCTGATGGAAGTTGACGACTCGGGAGAATTGGGATCTATAACAGCAGAAGTGCTTGCTATTGAGGGAGATATTACTGAAAAACTATCTGGTTTAACCACCGGTTATACCAAACTCGACCATAGCGCACAGGAAGAACGCCGCATAAAAATCGCTGATATTTATTATAGACAAAAATATCTGTTGCGAATTAAAGAGAGTTTAGATACATTTGCAGCCCGCCTGTAAGAAATCATTGATCATTACAGCATAGTATGCCCAGCTGGCGGAATTGGTAGACGCGCTGGTCTCAAACACCTGTGGGAAACCGTGCCGGTTCGACTCCGGCGCTGGGTACTAACCGGGTTTAGGTTAGAAAACTGAAAGGGTTGCTCGTAAAAAAGCAGCCCTTTCTCTTTGACTTTCAATACGTTATCATAGAATACCGGATCGATAAAATCGGTTCTAAACATGGTCCCACCCCATAGCAGATTATCTTTGAACACCCCTCTTATTAAGGTATGCTTCTGAATAATGTTACCCTTTTCATAAATCTGACAGATGTTAGAAAGTTCAGGTAACAAACGCTCGATAATATCATCACTTGTATCAATCTTAGGTTTGTTTTTGTCATTTAAAGCCAATTCCAAAACGGCTTTTTCTTCTTTAAATTTTTTAAACCAGGTTTGATAAGTCGAACTTTCAATTTCATTATTCATTAGGCGTTCTTCAAGTTTGTAAATTTTTTCATTTACTACTTTCAAAGCCTCAACCTTTTCTTTAAGTCTTTCCTGTTTAATTCTGATTGGCTCAATAAGCATTGTTTTTGCTGTTTCGATCAAAAACCTTATTTGATGGGGCTGGAAACTTAGTGCTTTTAATAGGCGTTCAAAATACTCATGCAACATTGAACCTGCCAAGTTATAGCTTGTATGTTCAGTGCACCTATAGTATAAATAGTATTGTTTTCTACCTTTTGTCCAGCCAGCCGTCATGCTTTTACCACACCAACACCTCAACACACCTCTTAATGGAAAGTCTTCAGCCGGTTGAACTCTTGTTCGTCGCTTATTGGAATTTAACATACTTTGAACAAGCCAAAATTCGGCATCAGCTATGATAGGCTCATGTAAGCCCTTAACATATTTTTCAGGCAACTCCCGAAAAGCAGGAACTTTTATCAGTCCTGCATAAACGCAATTTTGTAGTATATCTTGAATTGCTGTTTTTCCAGTATAGGTGAAACCGAGGGCCTTTGCATTTTTGTAAATCAAATATGGCGGAATACCCACTATATAATCCCTGAAAATACGCTCGACAATTAATGCCTGGCCTTTATCAATTTCTATCAGGTTACGTTTTGTACCATCTATGATATTCTTATATCCAAACGGCGCACGACCTAAATAGCGACCATTCTCTTTAGCATTCCTGATACCTTGTTTTGTCCGTTTTCTGATATTGAATAACTCTTTATTCGCCATCATGTAATCAAGCGCCCGTTTCATGAAAACGTCAGGGTCTTGCGTATCTAAATCTACCCGTTCGCTTGTCGATAGCACCTTTACACCGTATTTGTTTTCTAATTCAGCAATCTTCATTAAAGCCTCGGGCAAATTGCGGCTAAACCTATCATGATCTAACACAATAAGGTATTGACACTCTCCCTTATATTTCCTTAAATATGCTTCTAAAGCTTTGTAATCCGGTCTGTCAAACGTATAACTCGATTCTCCATTATCTTTAAATAAGCCAATAACATTTAACTGGTTTCGTCTGCAATATTCTTTAATAGATGATTCTTGATATTCTAAAGATTTTGATTGGTCTTTTGAACTCAATCTCATATATCCAATGGCATTCATAATTCTTCCCTAATAATGATTTCAACGATCGCACTTGCTATTAAAGTTAGCAAAATTTCTTCGCTTTTGGTAACTTTTTTGTCCATTTTTTGATAATTATTTTCTATAATCCCGAACTCTTTTGATAGATGATCAATCAGTAAAATGGGCTTTAATTTGGCTTTCTTTTCTTTA
The DNA here is from genome assembly GCF_056400585.1 of Mucilaginibacter sp. P5_A6. Taxonomy (NCBI): domain Bacteria; kingdom Pseudomonadati; phylum Bacteroidota; class Sphingobacteriia; order Sphingobacteriales; family Sphingobacteriaceae; genus Mucilaginibacter; species Mucilaginibacter sp. P5_A6. Next base: position 9,714 of record NZ_JBFUKZ010000021.1, read on the forward strand.
TTAAACGTATTCATACCTGCATCCTTTCAGATGCAAGTGTCTTTAGAAAGGAAAACCTTATTTGAATAAAGTGCAGTAGTACTGCACTTTTTGTCTTACATTTTGAATAATAACTGTTAGCGGATTAACCCATTTTGAAACCTTGCATTGCCAGACGGATAGCTATTTTCTTAATTTCAAGATCTTCTTTGTGTATTGGGTTCTTCAACATTTCTCGTACTTTTTCTGCCACTTTTTCATGAAAGAAACCATGTTCTTCCATAACGCGCAGTAACTCATTGTCATCCTCCGCCCGCTGTTTCAAATCCTCAACTGCCTGAATATTTTCGGCAGTTTCCTGATTATATTTTATTTGATCAGCTATGTGTCCTCTAACAGCCTCTGGTCTACCCAATATCCAATCTTCTGAATTTTGTTCAACCTGAAGATTAGTTGTTAAGGCAAACCATTTATCCCTATCCGTGCGATAAATTGTATCTAACATAGCCTCCTCTGTATTAGGAAATATGGACAAATAATGTTTACTGTCCAGGGGCAGTGAAATCATATTGGTTKGATCAAACAAATCAAATGGCCGACCTTTTACACTGTGCATAAAAACCGGATTATCAGAAGTAATGAGCTGGTTATCGTCGTAAATTCGGTAGACAGATATCGGAGATTGCAATTTAAAGGTGGCAAATTCATGCCAATCCTTCAAATGACGATCTAAAAATTTTAGCTTATTTTCTATTTTAAGATCGTTTCGCACACTCTCAATATCCTGCACATTGAAATCTAATCGGTAATCCTTGAAATTAAATTTTACTCGCCCATCTTTATCCTGGAAATTTCTTAGACCATAATCCAACATGGCGTTAATCGTTCGCTGATTGTGGTTCAGAAATTTTGGAGTACGAAAAAAAAGGCTCATTGTGGTGCGAATGATTTTAGCACGTTGTTCGGCAGAAATTTTTTCAACTTTTGGATCGACTAACCAGCCGTACACTTCAGGATAAACTTCGTCAATCTCACTCGCATAATAACGTTCGAGCGCATATTTATCATCCCCCTCCTTATTTGGAATCGTATAAAGATTTTTGTTAACACAAATATCTTTAATACTTATCAGGTCTTTTTTTGGTTCTACTTCGCTTCGCAACTTGGCCTCTACAAAATGCTTATCGTCTTCTGTAACGGCAAAGTTTTTAAGATAAGATCGTGGTATAAAATGTTGGTGTTTAGGTCTACTCATTTTTGTCTTTGCCTTAAGATAAGTTATAAAAATTACAGTAGTACTCTACTTTCCTCAAATATCGGAAATAAGGACATTGATTTTTGCCTATCAAAATTGATAGCAATGGAAACCAACAGCAGCATCAAAGGCCGCAAACTCAACGGCCAATATTACCCCAAGATCAAACGCATAAAGCAAGAGCCACGGCAAAGGATACGTCAACTATTACGGTCATTTATCCCACTAAACCAACCGGAAAGCAGCCGCCAACAATCCGGCCAAAGTTGACTACCCAATAACACAATTTAAAAACCATCAACCAAACTGCGCAGCAGTTTCGCAACGCCAGTTCTGCATTCGCCAGAATGCAGCAAGATGGATTTTCGTATACGAAAATCATCTTGCCGCCCTTACGGTCGGGACTTCGCTCGGAACTCGCGAAGTCTGGAACTCCATTAAATGTACGTTATGCCACGTAAAAAACTCGACAACCCCGAAGATATATTAAGCCAGCCCATTATTGTGCGGGTAACTGAAAAAGTCTTTAAAAAATTGGAAAAGATACAGCAAGAAAGCGGCTGCCAAAGCATAGGCGAAGTGGCACGAATGATATTATCCGGCGAACAAATCAACTGTTTTTATAAGGATGTATCATTAAATGCCCCAATGGAGGAAATGGCTTTGATAAGGAAAGAATTGAAAGCTATTGGTATCAATATCAACCAGCAAACCAAATTCTTTCACATGAGCAAAAGCGAAGCGCAACGCGCCTTTTTTGTGCTTAAAACGGTAGAGCTATATAAAAAGGTCGGTGGCAAGGTTGAGGAATTACTAAACATCATTAACCGCTTAGCTGAAAAATGGTTGCACGTTTCGTAAACGGGAAAAATATCAGGGGTATGTTGCATTACAACGAAAACAAGGTAGCAGCCGGTGAAGCCAGGCTATTGCTGGCGAGCGGCTTCGCAGGTGATATTGAAAAGTTTAACCTGGAGCAAAAACTGCAACGTTTTGAGCATTTAACCATGCTGAACACCAGGATTAAAACCAATGCGGTACATATTACCCTCAATTTTGACGAACAGGATAAACTAAGCAACGAGCAAATACAGCAAATTACCCTATCCTACATGGAAAGAATCGGTTTTGGTGACCAGCCCTACTTAGTTTATAAACATCATGATGCCGCTCATACACACGTCCACATTGCGACTATCAATATCACACCGCACGGCAACCGTATTGATACGCACGGTATCGGTTGGAAATTATCCGAACCGGCCCGAATAGCACTGGAAAAGGAATTTGATTTGATACAGGCCAAAGGCAGGAAAAACAGCAATACCTTAAATATCAAACCTGCCAATTTGGAGAAAGCCATCTATGGCAAAACACCTACTAAAAGGACTATCACCAATGTTGTAAATGCTGTAATCGGCAGCTACAAATTTACGTCACTGGCTGAATTTAACGTTATACTCAAACAGTTTAACGTCATAGCCGACAGGGGCGGCGAAAATACGCTAATGCGGGAAAAACGCGGGTTAATATATAGTCTTATTGATGACAAAGGCGAACACGTGGGTATACCCATAAAGGCAAGTGCCATCTATAATAAACCCACATTAGCCAATTTGCAAAAAGAGTTTGATAAGAATATTGAAAAGCGCAAGCAATTTAAAGATCCGCTTAAAGAAACCATTGAAAGGGTATTTAAACAATACGATGCGATTACTAAAAATACTTTCATTGCCGAATTGCAAAAGCAGCACATCAATGTCGTTTTCCGCATGAAGTAGTTCAGCAGTGAAGCCACTTCATTCGTTCCTCATTCAGTCACTTCACTGCATTTAGGCAACATGGGCCTCGTTCCTCGCCCCATATTGCCGGATTTTCCTTGATTAAGTTTTTCTAACTTCTTTTATCTCATTCCATTTTCTCCACTGGCTTTTTCGCAAGCAAATTTCTGAATGGCGGGACTGAAATGCCAAGACCGTGCCCTGCGGGTTTGCTGGAAAAAAATCTCCACACCCCTCGCTTCGCTCGGGGGTAGTATTTTTTTCCGCAAAGTTTTGTCCTTCAGCCCGTCGTGTTCAGGTGAGGGTGCTTACAAAAAGCCGACGGGGGCTGATTAAAAAAAGCAATTCGGACAGATTATGGAAACACGAAACGACAGGGCACCACCACAGCAGGAACAGCAAAAACCGCAGACCGTCACAGCTAAAAGAAAAAGTATTGAACAATTTAAAATTTAGAAATCATGAAAACTACAGTAATAGGAAGCGATAAAGCTAAGAGCAACCAATCAGTAAACAATAACATCCGTCCAAACCTAACAGGAAAAGAGGCAAAAGATGAAGCCAATAATAAAGACACCGCCAAAACTCCGCAGGCTAAGGAAGCCAAAACTCCCGAAGCCAAGACCGATAACGCCCCTGCAGCGGATAACGAACCCGCTAACGTTGCAGAAGCCCCAAAAGCCGGGGATGTAAAACAAGGCGAAGAAGCAAAGCCACAAGGCGAGCCGACCAAAAAGGAACTGAAAGAGCAGTTTATCGCACAGCAGGGGCGCAAATTAGCCGAGACGGTAAAAATAGTGGAAGTATTGGGCAAGAAGATAGCGCAAAAAAACAAACTGGAAAACACCATCAGCAACCTTGACAGCTTTACAGTTGCGCAAACTGACGATAAAGACGACATGGCAAGCGACAGCCGTTTTGCACGTTGCGAATTGGTTATTTCCGATGATGACGGCAACGAGTTCGTAACTAAAAACCCTTTTATTATTGCCTATGTCGCACATGAAGTTAAACAGCTTTGTATCGATAAACTGGCAGAAGTTGAAGCAAGTATCATCATACCCGCATAAGTTAACAATGGCAACGCCCTATGTATTCGTGGTACATAGGGCGTTTTGCTAAGATGGTTAAATCTTAATAAGCTAAGACAATGTTAGAAATTTTCATCGAATTAACCGACCAAATATTTTGGAAAGGTTATGCACAACAGTTAGCAATAGATAACCCCGCAGCTTTTCAATTTGAACTGGCTGAATTTATCAACTCCTATAATTCGTGAAGCCATGACGGACACCATTTATTTATTGGTGAAAGTGGTAATTAACCATACGCATGTCCAGGTACATGACGCCATCAACGAACTACAGCAACATGCGGTTTGTTTAATTACCGACACGGAAAATGTAAAAATCGAGGAATTAACAATAATGCAGTATAATTTTAAATCTTAAAGGCAATGGCACACAACATTAATTATAACGAACAGAAAGAAAGCCACAGCTTTTTCAGCGTGAAAGAAAAGGCATGGCACGGTTTAGGGCAAATCATCAGCGATTACCCGACCAGCGCCGAAGCCCTGCAATATGCAAATTTAGATTACGAGGTAGAAAAACGCCCTTTATTTACCTACGGCGATGATACTAATTGGGACAGTGATGCAGATGTGATTATGGAATGGCAGATTACCATCCCCAATTATTTTGCTACCGTAAGAACCGACACCGAAAAGCCATTAGGCGTAGTTGGTAAGGATTACGAGATTGTGCAAAATGTGGATGCCTTTACCTTTTTTGATAGTATCGTAGGCGGCAAAGACGGTATTTTATATGAAACCGCAGGAGCATTAGGCAACGGTGAGCGTATTTTTATTACTGCTAAACTGCCCGATTATATTAAGGTTGGCAGGAAAGATTGCATTGAGAAATATTTGTTTCTCACCACTTCGCACGATGGTACAGGGAGTATCACGATTGCATTTACACCCGTGCGGGTAGTATGTCAAAACACGCTCAACGCCGCTTTGAACAACCATGTTAATTGCATCAAGATAAGGCACACCGTAAGCGCAACCGATAAGCTTAAAGAAGCACATAAAATGCTCAGTATCACTAACCAGTTATCGGTCGAACTCGAAGCCGTATTTAACCGTTGGTCAAGGGTTCGGATAACCGACCCCGAATTAAAAAAACTGATACAGTTAGCAATGATACCCAACCGTGAAACTTTTGAAAAGTTAAAAGCGGGTAAAACGGATGAACTATCAAGTCATTTTAACAACATGGTGAGTAGTGTGTTTGATTACGCCATGACCAACCCCACGCAACAGGTGGACACAACTAAAGGCACATTGTTCGGTGCATATAATGCGGTAACCGGCTACTTTCAAAACGTCCGCAATTTCAGGGACGAGGAAAGTAAGTTTAAATCTATCATGTACGGTACAGGATTGCAAAAGAACCAAACGACCTTTAACCTATGTGCCGATTTTGCCAAAAATGGTAATCGGGTATTAAATTTCAATTAATCACTTAGGGGGGAGCAGATCCCCCCTTATAAAAACTTTACAGCCATGAGCTTTATAATCATAGAAACGCACGGTGGCGCAGAATATGCCATCATCGTTACAGATACCGATGGGAACAATCTTGTTTTTGACGAACTTTCCGAAGCGGAAAAAGAAGCAAGCGATTGTCAAAATGGTGTGATAGTCGAATTGTAAATAATATATCCTGCCAACGTGCCGCCCAAAATTCCGAGCGGCCCCTTGCGGGGCGTAAAGTGTTTTTTACATTCTATTAAATCTCGACAAATAGTTTATATTTGATTATACAATATTTCACAAATGATCAAAAGCGAATTCCTCCTACCCTATTCGACTTTAATTTGCCACTGATCCGTAAATTTTGAATTGTGCCCGTGGAGACCTTCAGTAATTGTCTCACATCTGAGCATCTTAACCACTCTTCGCGATTATTTTCAGAAGGGCGTAGTAATGATTTAATATCCTCCATAAGGACTTGTCGAAACTTTTCGAGATCATCTTTAGTAACTAATTCCTGCGACATTTTCCAAATCATAATATCAATTTCAAGAACTAAATTAAGATGACGGATAAGGTAAAAACAGTGAAAGGGGGTGAAAAGAAGTCTTCACCCCTCCCCCAGGATCGATCTGAATTTTTGAGAATATTACCTAATATATATACATGTAATTACTGAGTTTAAGCACACCCGAGGCCAAAATTCAAAAAAGTGCTCATTTCCTGCATCTGGGATTGAAGCGGCACCCTTAGTAAAAGATACAGCGTAAAGCCAGGCCCAACGGGCGATGCCCTAAATTTGATATTTACTTATTTACTAAGATTATAAAAAAAGGCAACCATCGCTTTCGAGGATTGCCTTTCACAAATCATTTTTACAAGTTAAGCATGAAGCTTTACAGGTTCTTCAATGGGGTATTATTTGTTAAAGCGATTAAACCCAAGGTTCGCCATTACCAAATGACCAATCTGAACGATCAACGAACACCATGTTGATCATTACGTCATCTGCGCGCACATCCAATTGCCTTCTTAATTCGTCGGAGATGTACCTGAAAAAGGCAAGCTTCGAATCTATATTATTACCCACAGTGCTGGTAACCTGTATCAGCATGAAATCAGGCGAGCGATCCCAACCAAGAAAGTGTTTATCATAAATTAAATTGTCTGGTGTCTGCTCGTTGATGACGATAAATTTGTCGCCGTCCGGCGCTTTTAAAACGTCAACAATTCCTTTGTAAACGATATCGGCTACTGTGGCGCGATATTCGGCTGTTTTTCCTTTTAGTAAATCAATACGTGCGAATGGCATAATGTTATCCTCCTGTTTGTTTTTAAATTTATTTGTTCTGTTAATTTATGGCAACCGTATCAGCGATTGCTTGAAACAAATGTGAGGATAAAGCCTCTGCCGCAGCGAAGGCATATGACACAATCTGAAAGTGACATTTGTCACAGTTTCTGCTATTTAAGGCAATTTCGTTTACTACCGGATAAAAGGAAATCGCTAAGGAACTCAGATTTAATAATTAAGCTTTAAACATATAAAGAAAAAGAGACTCCAAAATATCGGAATCTCTTTATTTATTGCCGGTCAGGCGAAATGAGCATGCATTGGCCAAGATTCTTATCAACAAAGGTGTCGACCTGATCGATTGTTCAACCGGGGGCAATGTGGCTGTTGTTAAAATTCCTGTAGACCCGGGATACCAGGTACATATAGGTACTATTAGAAATATGATAGTTTTACCTTATACGTTATCATCGCTTTTGACCCCAGGGAGGTGTTTGAAAGGGTGAATGCGGCTAAGGTTTTTTGTACAGAAAAAAATAATGACCATGGTGATTCCGGGCAATGCAATTCCCAACAGGCCAAAATGATGTCCGCTAAAAGCGCCGATTATACAACCAGCCAAAAAGCCTCCAAGCGTTATCAATTCGTTCCCTATAACGGAAAACAGTTCCTTATTCCTAGATCCGGAACTTAGCATCGACCCTATATCCAGGGCAAATTTTGTGACATTACCGGTCATCATCGTTGTGGGGCCGTAGGTTACTTTTGAAAAACGTCTCCCCGCCGCGTTTTGTAAACCCATGGCAAACACTACGATCATTGTTATCAGGTACTTTGAGGCTACCATTTCCCCATTGACTGCATTGTGCAGAAAATATGCTATTGCTGCACCAATGAGAAGCGTAACACCTTCACAAAAAAAAAGAAAATGAACATTTGAAAATTTGGCAATTAACCAACCACCTGCCATGACCGAAAAGAAAAACATTGGGAATGTGATCAGGCTGGCCCAGGCACTGTCATTTGTACCCATGATGACCTGGTACGCGAATACAATGAAGTTGCCTGTGACGTGAGCTGAAAAAATCTTGTCGGCAGCAACAAAAGTGAGGCTGTCGCAATACCCCGCAGTAAGTGTGAGCACCAGAGTCAAAAATCGGATGTTATCTCGTTTTTCCTCCATGGAACAACAGCTTTAAAACTGATTTAAATTCTTAAAAAGACGGCTGTCCCATTCAGCTTTAAAAATGGGATAGCCGTCTTCAATTAAGTATAGACGATTATTTCAAATGTGACCTCAGCATCCAGGCCATTTTTTCATGCGTTTCGAGCAACCCGGTGATAAAATCGCTTGTGCCCAAATCCTTTAATTCATTTGCGAAAATGTCGATATTTTCTCTTAGATGAATGATCAAACTTTCGTGACCGGAAAGAAGCTCCTCTATGAAGCCTTTTGAATCGTTCGGTTCATGTAAACGCTCGGAGAAATGGGTCAACTCTAAAAAACCTTTTAATGTGGCGGGCGCATAATGGCCCAAAGAGCGGATGCGTTCGGCTACGCTATCTACGATATCGTCCAGCTGGCCAAATTGCGATTCAAAAAACAAGTGTTTACTGTGAAAATCAATTCCCTCTACGTTCCAATGGGCATTTTTAGTCTTGGTGTATAGTAAAAATTCATCTGCGAGTATCACATTCAAACTATGTGCAACTTTAGAAAGATTTTCAGGTGTTATTCCGATGTTTGGCTTCATGCTTTATTAACTATTTAGTTTAAATTGTTGTTGATTTCAAGGTTCATCACCAGCTAACGGTCCAAAAATTTGGTTACCCAAACATGCCAGTTACTTGCTGCACATCGGCAATCCAGTAATTTGTGTCGCATTTTTTCCTAACCGGCGTGAAGGATCGGGCGTTAGCTACAGGATAAAGATAAAAATTAATTGCGCCGGCAACGGCTGATTTAGATGTTTTTGCTATCACAATTATAATACGAAATATAAGCCATCTTATAGCCGGCTACGCTTATTCCACAGATGTTTTTTATAGGTTTATCTTGAAAAAAATTGCAGCCTGTTGCTCTTTTGAGGATGCGACAATTCGGGATTCGCCGCTACACATTTTAACTACCAAGTATTATGAAAACTAAGCATATTTTCAGCATGATCGCTTGCAGCATGCTCCTGGTAACAGCGTGCAAACGCAAAGCAAGCTATTCGCATACGGATAGCTCACTTGTTGCGACAGACACTATTGCTCTTAAAGATCCCGCAATTGGTACAATCGCAGACATCAAGCCTAAAGGCCCTGCACCTGCGTGGGCACCATCGGATATTGCACCGCAAATGCTGGCAGTGCTCGAAAAAATAGATAGTTACGGTGATAAACCAACGCTAACCATAAGCCCCGCAGAGGCAAGAAAGAACCATACTATCAAAGATGCTGTTAACGACATTTTAAAAGAATATCATATCCCGCAACCGGTATACGACATCGATACGACAGGCAGAGACATCCCTGTTAGTGGCGGCACTATACATATCAGCATTTACACCTCCAGAAAAGGAAAAGGTCCATTACCTGTTATCCTTTATTTTCATGCAGGTGGGTTTGTTGTGGCCAATATTGAGGTGTACGCATCTTCCGCCAAGATCCTTGCTGATCAGGTTGGCGCTGTGGTAATTTCAGTGGGTTTTCGTTTAGCGCCTGAACATAAATTCCCCACAGCACATAACGATGCCTATGCTGCTTATTTGTGGGAGATAAAAAACGCGTCATCCATCAAAGGTGATCCTAAAAAAATAGCTTTGGTTGGTGAAAGTGCCGGAGGCAATCTCGTTGTGGCGACAGCAATGAAAGCCCGCGATGCCGGAGTAATGTTACCTAAAGCAATTGTAACTATTTATCCCATAGCCGGTGCTGATACAAATACCGCCTCTTATATCAAAAATGCGCATGTGAAACCACTAAATAAGCCATTAATGATCTGGTTCACCAGGCAATACCTTAATTACCCGGCTGAAAGCAAGGACCCGCGAATGGACTTAGTCGACGCAAATTTAAAAGGATTGCCGCCAACAACGGTTATTACTGATGAAATAGATCCATTACAGAGTGAAGACCTTACGCTTGTCGAGAAGCTAAAGAAGGCAGGTGTAAATACCGCCACGCGAAACTATAAGGGTGTAACGCATCAATTTTTTGGATTTGGGGCGGTCATCCCGCAGGCAAAGGAAGCCGAAGATTACGCAATAGGTCAACTAAAAAAAGCGTTCAGTTTATAATCGATCTTTATCATTCAATAATCTTGTCAATTAGAGCTATTTCTATGAGTTTATAATTAGTCAAAGTGACGACCGACAAGGTCAGAGAACTACATCTGATATCTAGCAGGGCTAATGCAGAAAATATAAAGCATCCTTGGCCCGAGAATGGCCTTGATCTTTACCTCGCTAAAGAATTTGGTGAATAGAAACTTTTGAATGATCTAAAAAACTGATTACTGGGATTATTATTTTATCAGCCTTAATGGCGAAAATATTGGATTTATACAATTGAAACTGGAGGCGAATTTGCCAAACCAAAACCCACATGACGGCAATGGGATTAAAAAAGATCTATTTGGAAGCGGAATAGGGAATGATGTCATGCGGGGGATCAAGCAAATCGCACGGGCTAAATGAAAAAAAATCTATTTCTCAAAGTAACCGATCAAAATGCGCCCGCAATCCGGTTTTACGAAAAGTCAGGTTTCAAATTTCACAGCAAGGCAATTTTGAATGTCCCTCTGTTTAAGGAAGAGTTGAGGAGAATGAATGTTTTGTATCTGAATTTATAACGAGTGATGAAGGAAGGCCTGTTGAATATTGATTGTTTCGAAACAGCAAAGCGTTTTACCGAAAGATACATCAGTTTAAATTTCCTAAAAGGGCCCGGAAGTTGCTTTTTATTACCGTTTCGTAAAGTCCTTTCTTAACCTGCTGACGGTTTCCCGTGATACGCCAAGATAGGATGCGACCATGTGCAGCGGCACGCTGTTAAAGACCTTTGGATAAGTTTTTTGGAATTCGTTGTATTTCTCTTCCGCAGATAGACTGATCAAAGAATATATCCGGCGTTGACTGGCTTCATAACTGTTGGCCATCAGAATTTCCTGGAATTGCTTTAAAGCCGGGATTTGTTCCATTAATTCCGTCCATTTCTTTTTTGTCCATATTAGTACTGTACTTGCCGATAATGCTTCAATATTAAACAGAGACGGTTTTTCACGATTATAGCTCTCCACATCCGTCACCCACCAGCTTTCAACCCCAAACCTGAATGTATGCTCCCTGCCATCTTCACCAATCCTGTAAACCCGCAAACATCCGCCAGTGATAAAACAATTAATTAGCCAGGTTTCGCCATCCTGCAATAGCGGCTGCCATTTACGCAGGTGCCGCTCGACACCTCCTGAGCGGATCACTTCAAGTTCTTCATCAGAAATTTCAATATGAGTACGCAGATATTTGGCAAAGATTTCGAACATATGAACAAATCTAATAAAACCAGTGACATCTAAAAACATCCAAAAAAAAGCCAGGCAATACGATCCCTATTGAATACTTATATTTTGCTCCATAATCAGCAGTTTTTAATTGGGAAAAGATTACTCTTGGTCGGGCACAAAATGGGTATCCTCGCCGGTTTTGAATATGACATAAACCCTTTTCCATGGATCATCATTCAATAAGCGCCATTTGTGCCCGGTGCCGGTGTGGTCGGTTGCCAGGAGCACGTCGCCCGGATGAATCGTAAATGTTTCCCCGGTTTTTGTTGTAAATTCAAGGATACCCGATAAGGTAATGACATATTGAGGTATCGGATCGTTATGCCAGTCAAATGAACCATTTGCCGCAGTTTCTTTAAACAACGTATGGTCAGCTTGTACCAATGCGCCATAACTGATGCTTCCTTTTTTGAAATGTGAATTTCCGTCTTCGCCTGTATATAGAAAATATGCTCTGATCATGATTAAATATTTTTAAGGTTTAACACTTTCGCCGTTTCAGCTCTTAATTCCAACGCAAGTGAAGGATTAGTAACGAGCGATTGCCCATAGGATGGGATCATTTCTTTTAATTTTTGAGTCCACGCGCCGTCTTTTAGTTTTTCATCGAAGCAACGCTCCAATACATCTACCATTATTGATACTGCTGTTGAAGCGCCCGGTGATGCGCCGAGCATCGCGATAATGCTTTTGTCGGATGCGCCTACCAGTTCAGTGCCAAATTCAAGTATACCCCCATGAACGGGATCTTTTTTGATGATCTGGACACGCTGCCCGGCAACTTCCATTCGCCAGTCACTTTCAACCGCATCCGGAAAAAATTCTCTTAACGCCGCAAAACGCGCTTCGGATGATTCCATAACCTGACCAATGAGGTATTCTGTAAGCGCTATGTTATCCCGTCCAACCGCAAGCAGTGGAAGAATGTTACCCGGATCAATGGAACCGAAAAGATCGAGGTAAGATCCATGTTTTAGGAATTTAGTGGAGAAGCCGGCATAAGGACCGAAAAGCAGTGATACTTTTCCCTCGATATGTCGTTGATCCAAATGAGGAACAGACATCGGTGGAGAACCCACAGATGCTTTCCCGTAAACCTTTGCCTCGTGTCTTCGGGCAATTTCTTCTTTGTCGCATCGTAACCATACGCCGCTAACCGGAAAGCCGGCATAACCATTTGCTTCTTCTATACCTGATTTTTGCAATAATGGTAATGAACCACCTCCAGCACCAATAAAGACAAACGGGGTCAAAATATAATGATGGTCTCCGGTTTTTTCATTTCTTATCTTCGCTTTCCAATCTTTGCCTTCACGTTGCAGGTCCTGAACGCGGTGATTATAGTGGACAAAAACATTATCCGCTGCTTTCAGGGAGTCAAGCAGGATTTTCGTCAATGCGCCGTAATCTACATCCGTACCGGTTTGCATTCGCGTTGCTGCGACTGCTTCATTCTGATCGCGCTCCTCCATAACCAATGGAATCCATTCGGCTATAACTTTTTTGTCGTCGCTGAATTCCATTCCATGATATAGCGGATTGGCGGAAAGTGCCTCAAATCGCTTTTTCAAAAAGGCAACATTTTCAGCACCACGTACAAAACTGACATGCGGCACGGAATGTATATAAGCCTGCGGATCCTTGATTGCACCCTTTTTAACCAGATATGACCATAATTGCCGCGAGAGATCGAACTCTGTGTTTACTTGCAATGCTTTGGAAATATCTATGCTGCCATCTTCCTTTTGCGGTGTATAATTTAATTCGCAAAGGGCGGCGTGACCTGTCCCTGCGTTATTCCATGCGTTAGAACTTTCTTCAGCAGGCTTGTCAAGCACTTCATATATCCTGATCTTAAGATTGGGGTCAAGTTCATGCAGGATTACTGCCAGAGTAGCGCTCATAATACCCGCTCCAATGAGCACGATATCGGGATTCCCGCCATTTTGACGCGAAACTTCCATAATTCTAATATTTAAAGTTTGCGGCCTCTTCGATTAATTTTAAAACTTCTGTTGGACGGGAAAGCATTTCAACATGGCTTGATACCAGTTCAACCGTTTTTGCTTTCATCCTTTTTGCCATGAACCGTTCAAGATCGGGATTTATCGCTTTATCGTTTTTCGCTATTGCGAACCATGTGGGCTTATGCTTCCAGGCAGGTGCCCCGCTTTTATCTGCGAAAACCGTGTGCGAAGCCGGGGTCTGTGTTGCAAATACCAGTTTCTGCTTGTCCGGGCTTAAGTCACCGGCAAACACAGTTTTGGCCCCTTCTTCGGATAAATAAACAAAGCCGCCTGAAGGAGAAAGATATTTGGATAGCTGGGTCGGAGCAGCATTTGACGATAACGCGGGTACAGTTTCACCCGAGTCAGGCGCAAAGGCGGCCAGGAAAACCAGACCTTCGACCTTCGGATCGTTACCGGCTTGTGTAATAACGAAGCCGCCCCAGGAATGGCCGACCAGAATCACTTTGCCTTTGGACATATTTATAGCTCTTTGGGTGGCCGCCACATCATCTGCTAAAGATGTGATTGGGTTTTGAACCGAAATTACAGGGAAACCTTTGGCTTGCAAAGCAGCTATCTGACTGGCAAAACAAGACCCGTCCGCCCAAATTCCGTGTACAAAAATAATTGTTGGCTTTTCGCCCGCGGTGGTCTGTGCGCCCGCGGTCGTGCCGGCGAATAATATTAAAAGTAATATATATTGAAATTTAAATAAATTCATGGTAGTTGATTTAAATAGCCTTTTAATTGAGATCGCTGGCCGGTTCACCTAAATGGCGCCGAGGCTCGTAAATTGTATATCAAACAATTCCTGAGCAGCTTTTTTGGAGCAAACCTATTGAAGATGAAACCTCATCCTCATTCACAATTTTACAGGATGCTGCTTCCAAAAAGCAGCATCCCTGTAATATTAATTGTGATTGATTATTTTGATACGGGGGTCTCTGGCTTCATGTCGAACGATGCCTGAAGTGCGGCAGGACGTGTTCCAAGACCTTCTTTTGATTTTTTCAACCAGACATTTTCTATATTTCTCTTGGTTTCCTCCAGCATGGAATGAGGCTCAAGATTTCTGAAGGTATCTACTTCACCTGCGGCTACGGCTGTTAAAGTAGCATATACGGGTTCCGGATCAAACTGGGCTCTTGGAAATGCCAATTTGGAATAATCGAAGAGGCGGGCGGTAGGATCATCGATCCAGCTTTCCCATGTCTGAAATCCACGGTCATTGAAACCTGTAAGGAATGGTCCCGGATTCACCGTATAAACTTCCACACCGAATTCCTGGAGTTCAAGACTCATCGTCTGCGCAATGGCCTCGGTCGCATGCTTTGACGCAGCGTAGATTCCGGTAAATGGATTTACATTTACACCTTCCCTTGAAGATACCCACACGATCCTTCCTTGTTTGCGTTTAGCCATTTGTTTGGCAATGCCCTGCGTTAACAAAAGCGGTCCGATCACATTTACTTCGAACTGATTCCGCTGGTTCGATCCGGGAATATCCATAACGGATCCCCCTTCGAGCAGGCCCGCGTTGTTAACCAGGATTTCGACATTCCACTTAAGCGCTTTCAAACGGTCGCCTTCATCAGTTACATCGAGTTTGACCACTTTAATGTTCACGCCGCGTTCAACTGCCTGGCGTTTTAACGGTTGTACCTGTGCGTAAATTTCTACAGCAGCTATTACATCAAAGCCCTTTTCCGCCAGTCTCATGGCAGCTTCATTTCCGAAGCCTGTACCTGCGCCTGTCATTAACACGGTTTTCATATTTTACCTCCCTTTCTTTTGGTGTTGTTTGTTAGCGATGCAGGATACCCCGGCATCGGACTGAATGGAATGTTAGCAAATGGTTTCATTTTCATGGTAGCAGTTTTTATTTGTATGAATTAATTCATTATCCTTTAATATGAAGATGGTTTCAGATGATAAAACAGCAGGATTGTATTATCTGTATCGACCTTCGTTTCAGCAGTGACAATAAAGTGTTGATGCAAGGTCTGCATATCACGGCGGAAATAGAAATAGCTTAAATTATACGATGTATCAGTAAAGTAATAGCGCGGACCATCCAAACATCAAATGAAATTCTTAAACTAGCATCTGTTTTAAACGCTGATGGCATAGCTCGCTTAAGCGGCCGGAATGCCTTTTAATTTAAAGACATTCCTGTCGAATTGGCCAACCTGGATAATTGGTGTATATTTATTGTAAAAGACCATATTAAGCGTATTGGTCCCATTACTTCTTGTTTACTGAAACTTTACTATATGGGTTTTCTTATTATCATTCTGCTCATTGCTTTAAACAGTTATTTTTCATTGGCGGAAATGGCATTGGTCTCCGTCAATCACGCAGACCTGGCAGAAGAAGAAAGCAGAAATAATCGCAGGGCACGCCAGGTACTGCAGTTGACAAAAGACCCGGATGAGTTTCTAAGCGCTATTGAGGTAGGTATAACACTACTGGGCTTACTGGAAGGAATTTATGGTGGCGGTATGGTAGCCGGGCAATTGAACCACTGGTTCTTAACCCTGGGGATGGGCGTTGCTGTCGCCCACATTACTGCACTGATTATTGGCATTGGTGCGATTACTTATCTGTCGCTTGTTTTTGGAGTATTGGTACCCATGTCAGTCGCTATTCAGACCCCACTCAAAATATCGTTGGCAGTTGCGCCTTCCCTCACTGTTTTTCATAAAGTACTGTATCCTTTTATTAAACTGTTGACAAAGAGTACCCGGTTTATTTTATCGGTATTATCTATAAAAAAGGCTGATAACAAAAAGATATCTGAAAAGGATTTAAAAGGCATGCTCGGTACCGCTTACAAACAAGGCTTACTCGGGAAACAACAACTATCGATGCATGAAAATCTCTTTGCCTTTAACGATTTGAAAGCGAAAAATATCATGAAGCCAGCACGGATCATCATTTGCCTTTCAATTGAATTGACCAGGGAACAAGTACTAAAAAAAATACAAGAGCGCCCTTATTCTAATTTCCCGGTTTATCATGGAGATAGCAGTAACATTATTGGTGTGCTTCATGTGAAGGCTTTTTTCTTAAATGAAGCAGCGGATTGGCAAAAGTGCATCACCTATAATTGCTCAGTAAAGCCGGACGCAGCAGTAAGGGATGTATTTAACGCATTTAAAAAGAAAAAAGTCGAGTTCGGAATTGTTGTGGATAATGAAAAGAAGTTTTTGGGAGTGATTGCCATGCAGGATATTATGGAAGGCGTTTTCGGCGATATCCCTGAACTAGAAGACTATACTGCCTATTTTTATCAGAAATCCGAAACAGAATGGATCGCTGAAAATTTTATCCATCTCCAGCGGATACGCAACACGCTAAATTTAAATTGGCTGAGGGCTTATGAAGCAAAATATTTAAGTCTGGCCGACCTTTTTAAGGGTGAAGCGGCACTGCTAACAGCTGACGGGACAATCACACTGAAGGGAGTAACTTTCAAAATCATTACCGGATCGCATGATAACCCCCAAACAATACAAATTAACTTGTCGGGCCATTCAAAAAGTTAAACCCGCTAATTCCGCCATTTTGCCCGTTCGTACTGTACAGGCCATTTTACTTCAACATCTAATTCATGAGCTGCACGTAAAGGGAAATAAGGGTCACGCAGCATTTCACGCGCCATAATAACAATGTCCGCCCGACCGTTTTTTATGATCTCATCGGCCTGTTGAGCTTTAGTAATCATGCCAACGGCACCGGTCAGAATTCCGCTGGCCAGTTTTACTTTTTCGGCAAATTCCACCTGGTATCCCGGGCCGACCGGTATTTTTGCAGAGGGAACATTACCGCCCGTCGAGCAATCGATCAGGTCAACGCCTTTGTTGATCAGAACTTTCCCTAGTTCTGCCGAATCGTCCGCTGTCCAGCCGCCATCCGTCCAATCCGTAGCCGAGATTCGTACAAATAGCGGTAAATCATCCGGCCAGGTTTCCCTGACACTTTCAATAACCTCCAACAAAAAAAGGATCCGGTTCTCGAACGAACCTCCGTATTTATCAGTACGATGATTGCTCAGGGGCGATAAAAATTCATGGATCAGGTAGCCATGTGCACCATGCAGTTCTAGCACCTTAAACCCGGCTTTTAAGGCGCGTCTCGCGGCAGCTTTAAAATCGGCTTTTATTTTTTCGATCCCTGTCGAATCAAGTTCCAATGGCGCGATTTCATCGGGCCTGAATGCCAGAGCACTGCCAATGACACATTATGCAGCTTTCTGATTTTCAACGAGTTGTATATTATGTTTTTTAGCCAACCTTTTTAATGATGTTAACTCCCTTCTTTTAATTTGCTCCTCATATTGTTTTATTCCCTGTTCAACGTAAGCTGCTCCTTTGGTTAATGCGTTGTAGTAAGCCATAGCCAGCTTTCTTGCCCCTGCTTTTATAGCTATAGCCGAATCTTTTCTCCCGCGAAGCTTTCGCATGAAACTGCCTATTGCAATATACTTACTGTTCATCAACCCTTGCGCGCACTCCTTGAATATCTGCCCTGTGGGGTTACAGGGTGTGCCTCGTACTTTTTTATTCATCTTACCACTCCGGTGGCTTTTGGGTGATAATCCAGCCCAGCTCACAAAGCTTTTTACGGTTGGAAAGCGACCCATATCCGTTCCTGTTTCTCCAATCAGGCGTAATGCGGTATAGTCGTTTATTCCGGAGATACTGCTAAGGTCTACACCATATAACCGGGCCATCGTATTGTGGAGGCCGCTGATTTGAGGTTTGTGATGACGAATCGGCTTTTTGGGACCTACAGTTACTTCTTCTTTATCCATACTCAGTTCGTCCAATAACAGTGAGATCCTGGCATCAATAACCGCTATCCGTTCCTGGTGTATCTCCCATAATTCCATGTTCTGCCGAAGCATAAAAAGGTAGGTTTCATTATAATTTCCCTCCAGTGCTTTGATTACTTGTTCGCCTTTATACTTTTGGATCCGTTCATCACAAAGGCTCAATAAAGATGCTCCGTCACGGATTCCGTCTATGATCGCTTTGATCATTTTTATTCCGCTTTTCCCATGGATTTGGCTGATGACCTCTTTAAGTTTGATATTCATCAGTTCCAGGCATTTCTGCATTTTATTAACATAGGTACTCCCCATATCGATCACATCAAGACGTTCACGAACTAATTGCCGAAGTTCCATGTACTTGCCTTCGGGGATAAAACTATGACGTAAAATACCAGCTGAAAATAACTTTTGTATCCACTGGCAGTCGGTAACATCTGTTTTGCGACCTTTTATCTGCCTGGTTTCTTTGGGGTTGACAAGGCATACCAACATGCCTAACTCTTCAAGCAGGAAATACAAGGCGATCCAATATATCCCTGTTGCTTCCATCGCTACTTTTTTGATCCCTTTTTCTTTCAGGTAGATCGCACAGGCATGATAACTTGATGTAAAGGTTTCAAAAGCTCGTACTTCTTTTCCATCCGGCGATACAAAAATCTGTTCGGCGCCGATATCTATACCCGCCACATTTTCATGAACTGTTTCAAAAATTGTTTCTTTTGCCATAACTTTACTTTAATTGTTAAACAATAAAGCGACTTATGGCTCAGGAAAGCGATAGGGATAAATGGCACGCTGCCATACGGGAATACTGCCGGAAACAGTATCACCAAAATGCTTACGCTATTTCCTGAAGCAAAACTCAGGCACGGGTAGTAAACACCAGGAGACTAAACTGCTAATCTGCCATAAGTTGCTTTTCTAAAGCAAAACTCATAACTATCCGTGTCATTTTCAATGCGATTATTTGGAACCAAATAAAGATTACTCGGGCCGACACTTTGCCAGCCGTTCTTTTCATCGGGTGGTATTTGGGTGTTGCCCTCCCATGTTTTGGTGTGACTGGCCTTACGGCCGGCATGAGAAAGTTGTGTGCCGGCAATTGCTCCCTGAGCATGGATGAAGTCCGTAATCTCTTTTAGTTTGGGAATATGTTCGTCTTTATATATTCCAAGGTCTCCGTGGGTAATGCGTCCTTCTGATGAGACGGCGTTGGCTTCGGTAATAATTAAACCCGCCCCTCCAACCGCACGGCTTCCGAGATGTACAAGATGCCAGTTATTGGCAAAACCATCTTCGCTGCTGTATTCACACATAGGAGATACAACAATACGGTTTTTAAGTTCGATGCTCTTTATTTTTAAAGGAGAGAACAAATTTGGCATGAAGTGTTTTTATGTAAAGATATACCTACCGCAATTCTTTTCTACTCTCATTTTTTCCTGCACTGCTTATAAGGTTTAACAAATGACGATTGTTTCAACTTGCCTTTTTCTCGAGAAATCAAATTGTTAACTGGTTTAAATTTCCAAGCTAATATTGTAAAATGCTGTTAATCAATAAATTATTATTCTTTTTTTTACTTATCGGCTATGTCGGGCGTAAGAATTGGCACACGTTTTTCCGAATTCAGCATTCCCAAAACAGCGTTTTAAACCTCATTATGATATTTATCATACGAAGTATAATTAATCTTATAGTTTGGTTTGCTTTCATTTTTTTCTAATAGTTTAGTACACAAACTTCAGCATTAGGCTGGGGTGTAACATTTATATCTTACACTTCGATTTTCAACATGTTCTAATGCTTATTTTGCTGAAATGAATACCGGGATTTATTTCATGCCGGGATTTAGCTACGATCCCGTTTTTACGAAAGCAAAGCTATTTCAAAAAGGTACAACCTTCAATTAGGTACAATCTGGTATCCTGGGAACCAAAAGATTACCTCACTGAAATTCAGAGTCTTATTTTTAATAGATAACAAGTGTATTAGATTTGCTATAACCCCGCTTATACCTTGTATGATAATTATCATACGAGGTATAAGTTATCTTATAGGCAAGCGTGACTAAAGTCACTCATTTGTAGCTAATTTCGTCTTGTTAGGTAATGCAACCAACAACAAAAAATAAGGAGGAATTATTATGCCATTCGCACGTATTGATTTACTTACAGGAAAACCAGCAGATTATCGCGCCACCGTAGCCGACATCGCTTATCATGGAATCGTCGATGTTTTAAAGGCTCCTGACGGCGATAATTTTATTGTCATCAATGAACATTCGCCGGAAAATCTGATCTTCGATAAGACATTCCTCGGCTTTAACCGCTCTGACGACTTTATACTGATCCAAATAACGAGCACTGTGGGTAACAACCTCGATGCGAAACTTGCCGTTTTTAAATATTTATCTACGGAATTAAACAAAAAACTGGGACTTCGACCTGATGACCTGATGGTTAACATGGTGTATGTTGACCGTTCAGATTGGTCATTTGGCAATGGCGAGCCGTGGACATAGGTATCATCGCGCAGGCTTGCTGATCAGATCTGCCTGTTTAACATTAGAAACGGAATTTCGGGGTAACGAAGTTCCGTTTTTGTTTTTTGTATTTACCTTTTATCAGGTTTTAGAGATAACGATTTTAAAGTTGTGACAAATGTCAACGCCAAATTGTGTCATATGGTATCGTTATGATACATTACAAAAGCGATAATGCAACTAAATGGCATAATACCAGTAAGCTGTTTATTTGTATCGGCGGTAATCCGAATACGAATTGGGCGCTTGAAACTGCAATATGCAGAGATAAAAATGGTTACTTGATCACAGGAGCGGATCTGATTGGAAACGAAAAATTCGAAGATCTATGGAAACCTGATCGCAGACCATATAATTTGGAAACGAGTGTTCCGGGTGCGTTTGCAGCGGGTGATGTACGATATAACTCTGTAAAGCGGGTTGCTGCTGCTGTTGGCGAAGGTGCCATGGCTGTAACCCAGGTCCATCAGTATCTTGCAGGTTTATAAAGTTAAGGTATAATAATGATGGCTCAATGTAAGACTATTTCAGCGCAGACGATTCGAATCAGTTTGCGTCCTGGCTTATACGAGTCAGCTGTTTGATGGAAAAACGTAAAATTCATTCAGAAATTATTTTATTAACCATCATATATATGATAACTGCTACAATTAATGTTATTTTGATTGAGGTTTAAACTCTGATACATTTACTTCAAAGATGTAAAACCTTGCCTTCTTGCGTATAAAAAGGATCGAGATTTATAATAATTTACAGCATAATGAATCTCTACGTGTCAGCTATTATCAGATGCAAAAAAAGCCATGCCGAAACTTTAAAGGCTCTTCTCTACAATTTTGTAGATGCTTCTCGCTATGAAAAAGCCTGTTTACAGTTTGACCTGTTTCAATCTATAACGGATCAAAATGTTTTTATTCTTGAAGCAGAATGGTTAGAACAATCGTGGTTCGAAATATACGCCCAACAGGAATATGTAAGTCAATTTAAGCTTTCAATAGAAAAAATGTTGGAGCGTGATGTTGAGATCATTGTGAGCAACAAGATCACCTAATACCTACAATAAGCAAATTCGATAGAAATTATTTATTTGTGAGATTAAGATCGACCGGCTGGTCATGAAGTTTGGCTTAACTCGTGCTTCATCATCTCAATTTTGCTCTCGGCCGTCAACGGACTTGAACAAATAGCTCTGGACTGGGGAGCGGACTATTTTATCCATAAGCCCTTTGATATAAATCATTTACTAAGAACGATAAAAATGTTTTTGTAAAAGTATTTTAACGTTTATAACCGCGGGGATTAATATTCACTTTATTTCTATCTTGCTGTATGCTTTTTAATAAAGGTTGAAGTTTGCTCCTGTCGCATTGATACTCTCTTACAATTTGGGCGAGAGGTGATGCTATATAATAATTTTGGTTTCTTCACCTTCATATTGATCCACCCAGTTTCTGGTTAGTATTTGTTCTAGTTGTTCTATCTCCTTAGGATAAATGGTCTTGATTCGTTTTCCAAAATACATGATGTCTTCCATATAAAGATGTCCCTGCCACGCCAGCTTGATTGCACAGCTCTCAATTTCATTCCTGCATACAAAATCAGGAACAATGGCAAACCCTCTTCCTTTTTTCAACAAATTAATAATGCTGCTAAAAGAAGGTAGTACAAAGTTCGGTTTAAAATCGGGGGGTGTATCGAAGTTTAAAAGCCAAAAATTCGTTAAGTGCTCCATTTGCGCGGCATTCGTAAACCAAAGCTGATTTTTGAGCCAGTCTCTAATTTTGTCCCGGTCACCAATCTTAATCAGGTCTTCCAGGTCACCCGTGTCGGCCTCGGCTCCGCAAATTAGTATTATACGCTGTTTAGCAAAAGGGCGGTATTCGACGGATCCCTGATAACCTCGTTGCGGCGTAAGCACCAGATCAACCTCTCCAGTTTCAAGCTCGTGGATCATTTGAGGGTAATTACCTGTTCTCACAATAAGATTAAAAGATAATTCCGGTATATATTCTTCCAGAGCATATTCAAAGCTTTCGAAACACATACCCAGGCTAATGGTTGGCCTGTCAAATTTGGCGTTCCTGTGAAAGATATCTTCCGCTCTTTCCAGCTTGTTGATCGGGTCAATTAGAAAGTTATAAAGCATAGTGGCCCTGTCCGTCGGTGCCATTTTCCTGTTCTCTCTCTCAAACAAGCGATAGCCTGTATAAGATTCCAGCGCGTTTAAATGAAGGCTTACTCCCGGTTGCGATATGTATAGAACCTGGGCAGCAGCGGACAGCGTCCCTGTTTCGTAAATAGCTTTAAAAGTTCTAAACCACTCCAGATTCAGCATTCAATTTCGTTTAATAATAACAGCGTATCCAACATTCACCCAAACATTCAATATAGATCCAAAATCATTTAATCCTCGTCGAACGAACAGGATCACCACACACCCATTTGCGGTAACGGCTCCTGACCTGGAGATGTACAAATCCTGGTGGACTGCCAAACTCATTTAAATCAAGTTCCGTTGTTTTTATTTAGACCTCAAAACTATCTAAATACTGTGTTTTAACTCTTATCAATTTCAAGGGTTCTTATGCTAATTTCAAGGTTTTTATATAAATTAATTTTAGTGGCAACATCGATTCTTATATCGAACCCAGGTGAGAAAAAATTCGGGGACGATCACATCATAACTCAACTGTCTGAGTCAAAAGCAACATGCTGCACGTTCCTTCAGACAGTATATAAATGTCCCTCTGCCCTACCATGATTCTGAATTGTCGGGATTTCATCAAATCGAACATCCTATCATGAGTACCTTGAAAGCCTGAATTTATTAAGTCATTTTATCAATAATTTTGTCTGTAACCAGATTTTCGATGAAATAACTGCCTTTCAGTGTACATTCATATTCACTAAACAAAACTATACAAGGAAATGCCCCTGAATAGGTATATCTATACCTTTTTTCGGTAATATTTTGTTATGATAAAGAATAAAAAATTGACGATCTATTTAACGTGGACCTCAAAACGGCCTAAGAACTTTAACAAACATCAAACCAGGCACGCGTAAATCATCTTTTTAAATTGAGTAGATAGTTTGCCGGCCCGAACTGAGTCTTAAGTACGTTTATCATTATAAAACACCTTAATAAATAAATAGGCACTTAACCAACGACCTCCATGAATCGGTCGCTTGTTGAGTTAACGCCGTCAAATAGGTACCCGAATGCTAGTTCTAATACTTACAAACTTTCGGGGTTTTAATGCTAATTTCAAGGACGATATTTCTAAAATCTTCGGGAGGGATACCGGTTTGCCTTTTAAAGAACTTAGTGAAGTAAGCCGCTTCATTAAACCCAAGTGAATAAGCAATTCCCTTTATTGAATCCGTCTTATGGTAAAGCATATTTTTAGCCTCCAGCATTATTCTTTCCTGAATACACAGTAATGCGGTTTTACCTGTATTTTTTTTAACCAATTCATTCAGATGACCAGGAGTGACGTTTAAGAGCGCGGCATATTCTGCTACCAGGTGATGCTTGTTAAATCCGGAGTTTACTAAATTGAAAAACTCTGTGACGATTTTTCCCTTCACTGATGTATCGGCGTTATTTGACAATTGATTATATAACCGACTTACCTGCACCAAAAATGTTCCCAGACCAGAGATAAGTGATAATAACGCTAACTCGTCCTTTTTAGCATATTCTTCTAACATTTGTAGAAGTGTGAATTCTAATTCTTTTCTTTCCTTTATCGAGGGCTTGAATATTAAAGTTTTATCACTGTTCAAAACCGGCAGGCGGTCAATGGGGCCTCCCATTTGCAAAAATTCCTTCGTAAAACATAATATAATTCCTTCCCTCGGCAGCATGTCCTTAACCAATACTTGTGTAGGACCTGTAAAATATATACCTCCAGTTTCAAAAGAATAATATTGAAGATCAGCCCAAAAGCTTGAATTCCCTTGCCATACATATACAAACTGATAAAAGTTACGTCTGTGAGGTTTTAAAAAAAGTTTATTCTCCGGAACAAGCTCTTTACCAACCCTGTATATTTCAAAGGCCCCACCGCCTTGTGGTTTTAGCTGTTTCAAATTGAATGAAGCTATAGATTCGCCGGAAAGGTTTTCTTTGCTCATATCATAAAGATAAGTTTTTCATTTTATTTTAAGAAAGACGTAATTACAACATTAACTGGCTTATTTGTTAGTTCTAATGATAACTTTGCCTGTATTCCTTCGGCGTAAGATTAGTTTTATTTTTGAATGCTCTCGGAGGTGATCCGAGCACACTATTATACTGTACAGTGCACCGTAATTCTATGGAGAGGTTTTTACAATCGTACCGATAATCAGATCATAAACATCATAGCATTTACCGACGTCAGACAATTATCACCTATCTCAAACTATAAGTTAGATTGAGTAAGGTTTGCAATGGTTTTAGCGTTCATATTTGCCCGGATCATTTGTTCAGCGGCTAAAAAGATCTGATCCATTTTTTCCATGTCATTAGTTAACCTGGCTAATACTCCCCCCCTCTATTAAAGATAAGATTGAAAAAGCAATCTGGCCAGGATTAGCATCAGGTCTGAAATCACCAGCTTCTATTCCTTCTTCAACAAATTTGACCATACATTGCTGCCATTTGTCACTGGCGCACGCAACCCTTTCCTTCAAATGTACATGAGTATCGTCAGCTTCTGAACCCGTATTTAATATCGGGCTACCTCCCAATACAAAATTGTCTTCTACAAGATTTTTGTATACTCTGGCAAATACCATTAACTTGTCATGTGCATTATAGGCTTTTCTTATCCTGTTTTGAATGGCCGTACAAAGTTTCCCCAAATTATGATCAAAAGCGGCAAGGGCTAAAGCCTCTTTATTTTCAAAATGCGCATAAATGCCGCCACGCGAGAGACCGGGACGATAGTTTATTTTCATTCCGTTTAACCTGACCGGTGCCCCAAAATAAAACTGGTGGTTACCTGATTGACCAGCTGTTTTGGGACCGTACCAATCACCGCAAAGATGATTATTTTAGTAAGGATAGTCTGACAGCGTTATATTAGGCTAATTGATAAGCTATCTCAAACCAAGCAGCATTTCTGCAGCAAATTCAGCGATCATAATCGTGGGTGCATTGGTGTTGCCTGTAGGGATTTGCGGCATTACTGATGCGTCCGCTATCATCAGGCCTTTAACACCAATTACTTTGAGCCTTTCATTTACAACGGCTTCGGGTCCGATCCCCATAGCGCAGGTTCCTACCGGATGGAAATAAGTGGAACAGGCGTCACGTAAAAAATGCTTAATTTCGCTGCGGTCAAGCCGTCGGTCCGGAGCGACCCAGCTCTTTATTATTGCACTCAATTCCTGTTTTTCCGCCAGGTCCATGCAAAGTTCCATCGCCTTTACCAGTGCTTCAAAATCATCCGGGTCCAGCATCAGGTTTGGCTGGATCTCCAAGGGCCCGTCATGGGCTGAGCCCGTCATTTTGATATAACCACGGCTTTTAACATCAATAAGCGTTACGAAAACGCTGAACGCATTTTCAGGAACGGCATACTGCTCCGAGATCTCCGTTGTGAGGATTGGATATTGAATGGGGATCAGCATGAGGTCCGCCTTTTTTAAGTCAGGGTGACTTTTCCAATACAAGTTTATGCCTCCAAGATTATAAGTAAGCTGGCCGAGGGCCTCCTTAAACTGGTAGGTAACCGAAACCAGGGGATGATCCTGCAGATTTTTACCTACACCGGGCAGATCAATTTTTGCTTCAATGCCCAGCGCTTTTAATTCCCCGGCATGACCGATTCCGGAAAGCATCAGCAGCCTCGGAGTTTCAATTGCCCCGGCACATAAAATAACTTCCCCGGCTGTAATCACAACAAGCTTGCCATCTTTTAAAAATTCAACGCCAGCACATCTATCCTGTTCAATCGTTAATTTAACGACTTTGGCTCCGGTCATAATATTTAAATTTTTTTTACCCATGACCGGTTTTAGGTAGCCCGAAAAGGGGCTGTTTCGCCGGCCCTTAGCAATGTTCATACTCATCGGGCCGACACCTTCGGGATCAGGAATATTTGAGTCTTCCATATAGGCCATACCATAGTCTTTGACGGCATGGATAACAGCGGTATCGATCAGGTGAAATTTTTTTGGGCGTTCAACATGAATCGGCCCTCCGGAGCCGTGTATAGGCGTTTCTCCGCCATCCCAGTCCTCCATTTTCTTGAATAACGGCAGCACCGATGCATAATCCCACCCCTTATTTCCGGCTGCCGCCCAGCTATTGTAATCATCCTCATTTCCCCTCGCCCAAACCATGGCATTAATACTGCCGGAGCCACCCAGCATCTTTCCCCGCGGCACATAAATTGTTCGGTAATTAGTGATAAGTGCCGGGTGGTACTTATAAAGATAGTCCTGCGGTGATCCGATATTTTCTAACCAGCGGAGCGGGTTTTGAATCCGCTCCAGTTCCCCGTCATTTTCGCCGGCTTCCAATAGCAGGATACGGGCACCTGAATTTTCCAGCAGCCGTCTTGCAATCACACAACCGGCAGAACCGGCGCCAACAATAATATAATCATACACTGAATGTATTGCCGGGTTGTTCCCCCTTAAATTTTCCTGTGACTCGTTCATCTTTTCCTTGTTTTAACTGAGAGGCCTGCTTGCCGCGATAAAATCAATCCGGCCGCCCTTTTGCAGTAGTAACGGGAGGTATAATATCATGCCAAGCCATACTCCGCTGGTTGCCAGCAGCTTAAAGGTATTTCAAAGTTAATCAGCCCGTGATATTTCAATATTCAGCGAACAGACCATGAAATAGCAATAAATCATCATTTAATGTACCGTAGCCCGAAGTGCCTTTTGCTGTAAAACCGCGCACAAAGGATGCTTAGGAGTTAATTCCTCCTTTTTATATCTAATAAACAGTCAGAATTCAAGAAGGTTGAAACCCTGTTTAATAGTTAAAAAATTAAAGGTAACCTGTCAAAAGACTTAGTGCTTATTCAGGAGGTAACCGATAACAACCCCGACGGATCTACACTTTCTGGGATTACCTGCGGGATGCTTACGGGCGGAATGCCGGTCTGCGGTTGGATCACTTCCTGTTGAATGATCCGCTCAGGGAGAAACTGGTCAAAACTGTGGTCGATGCCCACGTCCGGGGCTGGCCGCACAGTAGCGATCACGCGCCGGTCCGGATAGAATTAGACATCTAAAATAACAGCCCACTGGCCGTTATCATTTGCGGCATAAGGCAGCCCGTCACTCATTTTCGTGCAGTTCCCAGCCATGTTTTTCACTTTGATGACTTTTAACTTCCCGAACTGGCCCGCCGTTTTCCCGGCGCAGGTAAAGAAGTAACGCGCTCATATTCGGCGTTACGCCCTTAACTGCTGGTATTCGCTTTCTTTGACAAATGCGGAGCTCATTTCTTTAGTTTCTTTTCAATGGCGGTGCGCTGGTTGCTGCCGCCAAAAAATACTACCCGGAGCGCAGCGAGGTGTGGAGATTTTTTTAGCGGCACTCGCATGGCCTTGACCGCTGAAGAGGGGTAAATTTGCCTCAAGCAAAGGCGCTAAATGAATAATGTTATAAATTCATTAATGCAGTCCGCATGACAATGGAAGAGACCTTTAAACAGCTGCTGCAACGGATATAAGCCGGTGGAAAAGAAGCTGCACTTCCGGCTACAATTGCCGGACGAGGCACCCGCAGGGCCTGGATTGTTTTTCCGCCGGGTCATTTAGAGAGCGGGGGGATGGACCTCAAAATTTGAGAAAACCTTTTGATGCAACCGAACTGATACAACTGAGTGCCATCGGCCTAGGGATAGCATGAACAATTACATGTTTCCGTTTACGCTTCCCCTGGATTAAAGACGATGCCAAGCCGTTCGTAATGGGATCTTAGTTTTGCGGCTGTTAGATGATAATCGGTCTTAAACCAATCTTCATAAACGGACGAGGAGCCGGGTGAAAGGAAACTTTCACGCTGGGTCCTGAAGACCAGCCGTAGAGACGTCTTTACGGCTGTCGAGATCTGGCTTATTTTCCCGGCTTTAAAAATGGTATAGAATGCCACCTTTAGCAGGGGCGCGATCTTTGAGGAGTGAGCTTGCCGGAGATCAATGTTGTGTAAGAGTTTTCCGGCTTGAGCCGGTGTCGCGTTTTATGAACTAACGTTGTGTAGATTTAATTTTTGGTCATACTCAGTTAAGTTTGGCACCCAGTTTTGACCACAGGTGAATCGACAACCCTTGGGTAAAGGCGCTATAAGAGGTCATTAAAATACCCTTGATACCGTTGTGCAGGGAACTGATCGCGTAAATGACATAAGGCATACCTGACTGTGCTTCACCCTCAAATAAATAAGTTTCGGCAATTTCAAAATCATCCGGGCCGATCAGTTCACCATCCTGCACACAGCGCAGGAATTCATTGTTAAGCGTAAAGTCAAGCTCGTAACCCTTGTTTTGCAGACCGATGATCACTTCGGCTTTAGAGTCTAAATTTTTCATGTTTATCGTTTTAATGTTGATGATTAAATTCATTGCCACTCATCGATCTGCACTATGGTCAACTACTACCCAAAGGGAATGCCAATCACTAACAAGCTGATTATATGTCAATTACATTTTAATTTAATTTTCATAGCCTGCTTTATTTCGCCAAACGGGAGGCGGATTAGCGATATATAAGTAAAGCGGTTTGGCATAGCCGGTAGAGATCAGATAAATACTTAAAAGAGGTGCTATTTACACCTGTTCAGCGAGGCAATAGGAGGTTGTTCATATTTCATTATGTTTTCGCCAATTTCCGAAATAACATGAGCCTGCTATTATTTAATACTTTCATAATTATTTGATTATAAGCCATTTATACCAATGGCACAAGATGTGCCTAATCCGGGTCATCACCAAATAAAATGAGTTACGCTATGCAAATGTCAAATGACGCAACAGGGGCAATTTTGCCGAATAGGATCGCTAAACAGGGAGCGATAGGAAAGACAGGAGATCGTCTGAAGCGCGTTGCGCGGTTATGGAGATTGTTCTGTCGGCGAGCCTTCGTGCTTGATGCACCGCTCCAATTTTTGAAGGGGCAGTTGTTTGTCATTTATATGCATACACTGGAACTGCTTTATACACTATATAAATAAATCAATAATTAATCCATTCAAATTTTAAAATCATGAAAAGTTTCACGAAAATCTATGTATTCGCAATCGCTTTAGCAGCGCTGTCAACGGGTGTTAAGGCCCAGAGTACTTCAGGCCCAAAGGGAATCCTCTACAGTGTTGGCGTAGAAAGTGGTATTTCCTCCGGCAATTTTAACAGTGCTTACCGCTGGAACATCGGCGGATCCGTTCAGGCAGATATACCTGTCGCTGATAACCTGTACGCAACAGTTAATGCCGGTTACCTGAACTTCACCGGTAAAAACAACATTAATGGTACCAATGTATCCGCACACGATATCCGCTTATTGCCAGCAATGGCCGGTTTTAAGTATTTTCCGATCGCTAACTGGTATGTACAGGCGGATGCCGGTGCTGGCTTTGCACTGAATAAAAAAGATCTGGGCTATACCAAAACAGTAGCCTTTCTGTACACGCCGCAAATAGGTGTGCTGTTGAATGTTGGTGGCAACAACTATATCGATGCCGGGGTGCGCTATGAAGCCACCAGTAAATACATCAGCAGCAATGAAAACAGCAAGATTAATTTTTTCGAACTGCGTGTAGCCTATGCCTTTGATGGTAAATAAGCCAAACCCTATAAACAAAGGCCGGAGCGGTTACCTGTTCCGGCTTTTATTCATCACTCACACAATTAATCTGAATAACATGGAAACGATCGTCTTTATATTAACACGCCTGGTGATGTTCGCTTGCGCAGTAACCATTTTCCGGGCGGTTTACGCGCAGCATAAAAGTAATGTTGTTGCCGACCATCGGATCTTTTAAGACTACAGGTGTTCAATCACTAAATTATTGATATTTCAATTTCCGGCCCGAGAAAAGCGAAATATCGCCCGCAGCATTTTTCATACCTTTATGTAACAACCTGATTATTAACAATTTGAACATTGGCATCATCTTTACATACCTAACGATATTGGCAAGCGCTATAAATAAAAAAACATGCCGGACACCATATTTCATTCGGGCGAGGAATTTGTTCAGGAACAATCCGGTGAGCGGGAAATGGCCATGCGTAATGAGCGGATCATCAGTAATCAACTAGCGGCAGGCGCCTTGATCTTTCTGCGCGGTCAAAAGATATTTTTTGCTTCATCCACGGATGCGCAGGGCGGGCTTTGGGCTTCGGTGTTAAGCGGCGCACCCAGCTTTTTGGAATTGGATGAATCGCAGCAATTGTTTCTTGATCCTGCACGTCTGGAATCCAGTCCGGATGATATTTTTTGGGAAAATATCCGCAACGCACCGGGTGTCGGCCTGTTGTTTATCGAATTGCAGACCCGCCGCAGGTTCCGGGTAAACGGGCATATCACCGCTGATGCCGGTCGCTGGCGAATGGTAATAGATCAGGCCTACCCCAATTGTCCGAAATATATTCAACGCCGACAGTTGCTCAGTGAACACACAAACGCTCCGGCTACCGTTCATGAACTCCGGGCCTGGATAGCTAAAGCGGATACCATCTTTGTCGCAAGTGCCGACCAGCACGGCAACCTGGATGTATCGCACCGGGGCGGCGACACCGGCTTCGTAGAATATATCGGCGACCAGACCCTGCGGATACCGGACTACGTGGGTAACAGCATGTTCAATACACTGGGCAATTTTCACGTCAACCCGGCAGCCGGGATCCTGGTGGTAGACTTCACCAATGGTGAAACCCTGCAACTGAGCGGAAAGGCAATAGTACATTTGAATGAGGGGCCCACTGATGTTTATACCGGTGGTACCACCCGTTTTTGGGATTTCAAAATCGAAAAATCGGTTTTTAGCACGTCCCTCTTTGATTTCAGTTCCCGCTTTATAGATTTTTCACCTTATAACCCTTAACGGCCAAATAGATTAACTATGGAAACGAATTTTCACTATGACACCGCAGCAAAAGCCATTACCGAACTTAAACGCCAGGGCTTCAGCATCGATTTTAACCTGCTCGCCAACCGCCTGATCGGGCCGGACAATAAATACAACATTGACAACTTTGAGATCAGGGATATTTATCGTTATGAAGGTGATTCAGACCCGGCTGATGAAGTGATCATTTATGCGATCGAGTCCGGCGACGGTGAAAAAGGGATCTTCGTCGCTGCCTATGGGATCTCAACGGACGAAATGACGGCGCAGGTAATAGAACGCCTTAAAAAGTCGGTTTAGCCTTTCAATACGTGTACGTTACTTGCAGCCTAACCAATTTAACCCATTAAAGCCATGAGCATATTTAATAAAAATAATTTCGTAAGCATAGGGCTGATACTCCTGATTGTTTTCATAGTCATTCAGTTTCTACGCCCTGAAATAAAAAAACAACCAGTGACCGGGGATATGCCCGTTCCGGCCGATGTCAAAGCGATCTTCAAGAGGGCCTGTTACGATTGCCATTCCAATGAAACCCAATTAGGTTGGGGAGATAAGATCGTACCGGTTTACTGGCAGGTGGCCAGGCACGTTAATACGGGCCGCGCAGACCTGAATTTTTCGGAATGGGATAAACTAACGCCAGCGGAACAAAAAGTAAAACTATGGGAAGCGGTCAATCAGGCTTCGCTGGGTGCGATGCCGCTCCCTGATTATTCATTCGCCCATCCATCTGCTAAAATCAGTGAAACCGATCTGCAGGTACTAAAAAATTACCTGGCCGGAATGATTGACCGTAGGCCGAGCGATACGGCCACTATCAACACAGAATCACGCCAATTTACCGAATGGCAGCGCAAAGCAATTGATAATGACAACTACCCGATCGCGTTAAACGGAATCGCCTACGATCCTGATTATAAAAACTGGCAACCTATCAGCACCACGGAGCGCTTTGACACAAAAACCATGCGGGTTATTTTCGGCAATGCGATCGCTGTTAAAGCGCTCCAAGAAAATCGCATCCACCCCTGGCCGGACGGTACACGCTTCGCGAAGGCCGCATGGAAACAGATCGAAGACGAGGGTGGAAACGTCCGTACAGGCGCATTCCTGCAGGTCGGATTTATGATCAAAGATGCGCGGAAATATGCATCAACTGGCGGCTGGGGTTTTGCCACATTTCTGACCCCAAAAATGACACCTTACGGCAAGACAGCACTATTCGCCAATGAGTGCCTTGCCTGTCACCGCCCAATGAAAAATGCAGATTATGTCTTTACCCTCGCAATTAAGCAATAACATGACGAAAACATTTATCAAATTTATTTTTATCATCCTCATTGGGATTCATACCAGTTGCTCTTCGACGCCTTCCGCGGATCAACTCATAAACGAAAAAGCTTCTTTGCCTGCCTCCTTTCAGTTCGACAAATTAGGGTTAAAAGTGATCGCCACGTTAGTCAATAAAAATGAGCATACGATGTCGACACTATATGGAAACTCGTTAGCTTTGGAAGCAGCAAAAACGGGCGAACACATGATCGGAGATGGTGAGGTGTTCGCGCTGATCACCTGGAACCAGCAAGCCGATGAGAATTGGTACGGAGCAAATATTCCCGCGGAGCTGCAATCTGTGGAATTACTGCATATATCAGCGACGAATGGTCGCGGCGTGTTTAAGTATCAATCTTTCAAAGGCAAAACCCTTCAGCCAAATAAGGATACACTCCAACAGGATGAAAGAATCGTGTATATCCTGAGTCAAAAACCCGCTGTTTTGCCCTGATCGAAGCCATCTTAAAATCTGCACAAAACAATCAGACGAACATGATTAATAATGAATTCATGTACAATTATTTACGCGGTAAAAGCTTGCAAATGAATTAAAATTGAATTAGTTTAGATTATCAGAAAGAAAATCAGTATCTCGTTACCGACACCGGCGATTATCAGAAACCCAATGATTTTGATTCTGTGTTTTTCAATTCCTTAAGCCCAGGGTATTATTTTACTTGGTTCTGCAATTTTATGATAGTTTATGGGAACAAAAATCAGACGGCTTTCATTCCTCTTTTTTCTGAGTTTTCCTGTGTTTACCCGCGCACAGCCGTCCAAATTGAGCCCGGAAAAACAACAGCTTTTACTCCAATTAAGCCTAAACTACTATACGGTCGTAAAGGAAGGGCTTGTCGATCAGGATAGCAGTTTATTGTTAGTTAGCCAAAAAGATAAGCTCAGCCGCTGGACGGTCATCACCGATAATTTCGGGAACGAACTCGCACAATCCGACAATAAATGGGTCGATACCCGGCAACCCGATATCGCCATAAAAAGATTGGCCGCACTGCATGGCATAGACCGTGTTCAGTTGCTGGTGCTGTTAGGCGCTTACTATGCTTTTCAGCCTGGGTACCGGCAAAAAGACAGGGATAACGCACAATATTATTTATCGCAGGCCAAAGAGCAAAGTGAAGCGCTTCACTCGACCTTCTGGACAAATCAAACCCTTTGCTTATTGGGCAAGAACTATTTCAAGGAAAACAAGGTTAAGGAGGGTACAGATTGCTTTACAACGGTAATCGCCGGCTCCGAAAAAACCAGGGACATGGCAATGGAAGCCAAAGCATGGGATTACCAGGGAACCTATATTCCCCCTACGGCCACCACTATTATGTTAAAAGTAACCAGCATAAAAAAAGCCGCGCAGCTATACCAGCAGACCAATCAACCGACAAAACAAGTAAATACGCTGATCAACCAGGCGTATTTAGGCTTTGTGATGAAAGATCTAAAAGGCGCGGAAGCGAATAGCCTTAAAGCGCTTCAAATGCAGAAGGATTTGGATTTTCCTTATGTGCATTATACTTACGATATTCTTTCATTGATATCCGCGGCAAAGAGCAGTTCTGGCAAAGACCTGGACTATTCATTAAAAGCTGTGAAAGCTTCGCTGTCCACGCGCGACAGTTTAGGCTTGGCCTATTTCTATGCGAGAATTGGCCATATGACCTATGGGCAAAAAGCCACTTTATATCCGTTCTCAAATTATTGGCTGGAAAAAGCCATTAAAGAATTCAATAAAACCCGGAACCCCGCTGTATACCGTACGCTGTTTAACCTGACGGATAACCTCATTAAAATGGACAAATCAGACACCGCCATTGCTCTTTTGAAAAATACGCTCAAAAGCGTTGCCCCTGTTGATATTCGGGACAAAGCTGTAGCTTACCTGTCTATGGCAATTTGTTACCAAGGTCTAAAAAACTACAGGCAGGCCGAAAAATATTATCTAATGGCGGACCAAATGTCAAAACAAGACTCGTTGATCACCAGAGGATATCGCGATTCGTACACCAAATACAGGATCGGCATTTTCTACATGGAGATAAAAAACTATGACAAAGCCGAATTTTATTTTACTCAGGTTTTGAAAGAACCCGGACCTACGAATGATGAGATGGCCATGTTGCTGGATGTGCACCAGGCCCTCTATAAAATAGACTCAGCACGTGGAAATTATGCTTCCGCAGCTAAACATTTGCAACAATATATCCGGGTTAACCAAGCCCGGATTGATTCTAATGATGCAAAAGGTATTGCTGGGATGAAAATTCAGTTCCTGATGACACAGAAGGAAAAAGACTTACAGCTGCTCCAAGCCAAAAGTGCCCTTCAAAACCAACGAGCGAATGCGGTAAGAAAATTTATTTACATAGGGTTGGCGGTGGCACTCCTGGTCATCGGCATGCTATACAGCCGTTACTACATTAACCGAAAGCAAAGGCAGGCAATGGACAAGAAGAATCTTGAGTTACAGCATGTCATCGGTGAAAAAGACGAACTGCTTATATCAAAAGAATGGCTTTTAAAAGAGGTTCATCACCGGGTAAAGAATAACCTGCACACGGTAATATGCCTGTTAGAATCACAAGCTGCTTATCTGGAAAGCGACGCATTAAAAGCCATTGAAAACAGCCAGCATCGTATTTACGCTATGTCGCTGATCCATCAGAAACTCTACCAGTCCGAAGATATCAAAACTGTCGATATGTCCGCTTATCTACCGGAATTTGTGGGGTATCTTAATGATAGTATCGGGACCGGGAATCAGGTACATTTCGAATTAGCCATTGAGGCGTTAAAGCTCGGCGTATCTTATGCCGTTCCTTTATCACTGATCATTAACGAAGCAGTGACCAATTCGATCAAATATGCATTCCCGAAAAGCAGAAAAGGTATCGTAAGGATTACGATGAAAAAAATTGAGCAACACGTCCAATTGGTCATTGCTGATAATGGCATTGGGATAAGTATGGACAAAATTAATTACTCTTCAAGTTCCTTAGGTCTGAAATTAGTGAAAGGATTAACTGAAGACATTCAAGGCGACATCTCGATCATCAATGATAATGGAACCACGATCAGGATAGAATTTGAAATCGATCCTTTAATGGCCTCCGCGGTTCCTGAAGCCGGGGATCAGGTAAAAGTTTAGGTAACGGACCTGAAAAATACCTCAGGCCCGTTGTTATTATTAAATTCGACTCTCGATTAACAACCGCCAGTATCTTTGTTAAAGGCCTTTTCGATCTCGCGTGAATCTTCCAGAATGAGGAACCTGGTGATCAGGCCATCCACAACGGTAAAGCGCATACAGATCTTAGCTGAATATCTTCTCTTGGTGTCGTTAACTACCCGGCTGGCGACAGCAAACAAAGCAGCTTCCTGGCCATCAAAAAAGATATGATCAATATCGAAATTTTCATCCCCCGGCACGTGGGCATCAAAAAGTTGTTTCAGTGCGACAGCTACATCCGCGCGTTTGTTCCGCTTGCCAGTCCATGGCATAAACGGTGATGCCGCGATATAGTAATCCGGCTCCTCAGCAAAGAATGAAGCCGCGGCTGCTGCGTCAAGTTGGCCTGCGCTTTGAAAAAAACCATTGATCACGTCCTGTGTCGATGGCACTTGTGCTGTTGCTTCCATTTTTATTTTTTATAAAATTAGTTGTTATTAAAACTATTTCAGGTATTTTTTCATTTCAGCCGCCGCCTGTACAAACAGTGAACGGGTTTGCGGTATGGTCGCCAGGCCGTTTAGTAACCCGAAATCGTGGATCACGCCATTATAACGGACTGCGGTAACCGTAACCCCGGCCTGTTCCAGTTTACGGCCATATGCCTCGCCCTCATCCCTTAATATATCGTTTTCAGCGACCTGGATCAGCGCAGGTGGTAACCCCTTTAGCTCTTCGTTGGTGGCTTGTAACGGCGATGCAAAAATGTTAGTCCGTTTACCTGGTTCCGGGATATACATATCATACATCCATTTCATCACCGGCGTGGTCAAAAACCGTTGGTTACCAAATAATTTATAGGATTCCGTTTCAAAGTTAGCATCCAGGATCGGCCACATCATGATTTGTAAACTGATATGCGGCCCCTTATTGGCCTTTGCTTTAAGCGCGGTTACCGCAGTCATGTTGCCACCGACACTGTTCCCAACCACAGCCAGCTTTTTGCCGTTCACATTGATCTCGCTGCCATGCGCTGCAACCCATTTAGTGGCTGCATAGATCTCATTGATCTGTGTAGGAAATGCGGCGTCAGGCGTCCGGGTATAATTAACAAAAACACCGACACAGCCGGAGAGCACGGCCAGGTCTCTCACCATACGCTCATGTGTAGGAAAATCACCCAGGACCCAGCCGCCGCCATGTATATAAATAAAAACCGGTAAAACGCCTTTTACCCCGGCTGGTCTGACAATATTTAGTTTGATTTTATAACCATCAGCGCTGATCGTTTTTTCAGATACGGTTATGCCGGAAAGATCTACTTTATAGGCCGCCTGAACGTCTACCAGCACCTGTCGTGCCTGTACCGGGCTGAGTGTTTCCAATCCTGGGCCACCGGTATTTAATGTTTTTAAAAAGATTTTGACAGCCGGGCTCAGGTGTTCGTCCGTGGCATAATCTTTTATCTGCGCTTGGGTATTAAGGCTGCCTGCCGTAATCAGCATTAGGATTCCGGCAAACCAATTAATAGTACCCGGCCATTTTATTTTGTTTTGATTTTTCATGTTTATATATTTTAGAAATTTATA
This sequence comes from Mucilaginibacter sp. P5_A6, assembly GCF_056400585.1. Lineage (NCBI taxonomy): Bacteria > Pseudomonadati > Bacteroidota > Sphingobacteriia > Sphingobacteriales > Sphingobacteriaceae > Mucilaginibacter > Mucilaginibacter sp. P5_A6. Next base: position 47,689 of record NZ_JBFUKZ010000021.1, read on the forward strand.
TGATCTGTACTTTGCTTTATTTTCCTGGGCTACATCAGGTGCTTTTTAAGTTCAGCACCGGCCTGTGCGAACAATGACCTTGTAGGATGGATATTCGCCAACGGGTTTAGTAAACCAAAGTCATGGATCACACCGTTATAACGAACAACGGTTGTGCGCACTCCAGCCTCATCCAGCTTCCGGCCATAAGCCTCGCCTTCATCACGTAAAACATCATTTTCTGCTACCTGGATCAATGCCGGGGGTAAACCGGTCAATTGCTCTTTAGTGGCCTGCAAGGGCGAAGCATAGATATCTTTCCTTTTTTCGGGATCCGGGATATACATATCATACATCCACTTCATTAATGGCGTGGTTAAAAACCGGTCTTCACCGAACCGGAGGTAAGAACCGGTTTCGAAATTCGCATCTACGATTGGCCACATCATGATCTGTAATTTTATTTCAGGGCCATTGTTGGCTTTTGCCTTCAGGGCGGTTACCGCGGTCATATTGCCGCCTACACTGTTGCCGGCAATTGCCAGGCGCTTGCCGTCAACATTGATCTCATGCCCGTTCGCAGCGACCCATTTGGTAGCAGCAAAGATCTCGTTAATGGCTTGCGGGTAAACAGCATCAGGCGTCCGGGTATAATTGACAAATACGCCTGCTGCCCCGGAAACCACCACCAGGTCGCGGACCATTCTTTTGTGTGTTGGATAATCGCCCAAAACCCAGCCGCCGCCATGGATAAAAATAAATACTGGTAAAACCGTATCCACGCCTGCCGGCCGCACAATATTTAAGACGATCTTAAACCCATCTGCATTTATGGTATGTTCCGATTCATCCACGCCGGACATATCGACCTCAACCGATAATTGTGCCCCCTCCAGCACTTTGCGCGCTTCTAATGGTGGCAGTGATTCCAGCGGTGCACCGCCGGGTGCATTTAACGCTTTTAGAAAAGTTCTTACTTCAGCCGACAGCATCGGATCCTGGTCAAATGGCGGTATGGTAACCTTGCCTTCATTTTTTTTTGTGTCCATCTTTTTGATTTTAAATGATTAATAATGACTTGTTGTCCGGGCGTCACAGTTAGGGTTGAGTTGCTAATAACTATTCCACAAACCTGTCAGCTGGCCGTTTTTATTAAACCAATGCAATGCCACATTCAAAACAGCTGATTAACAGATCATTACACAAAAAAAATAAAATAAACAGGTAGCGATATATCATCTATATGAGCGGCTTTGTTTAAATATCATGTTTTAAAAAAAAGGAGCCTGTCCGGGGGGGAAACTGCTTTGCTGCCAGGTTAGGCTTTAGAAGGAAATACGCCCGTGAAAGGGTCAGTGGATTTCATGGTTAATCAATAAAACCGCGGCATGTCGTGGGTGCGATTAGATACAATTGCTTCGTAAAAGCCTGATAAACAATTAATTGTGACTTTGGCATGATTTTGTTACCGGTCAGGCATATAACCAGCAAAAATTTTAAATCTCTCATACAAAACAAGATGAAAATTAATGATCAAGCTTACCTGAACGGCCCATCCGCTCACTTCCCCGAAAAACGTGTTTTTTATATAAGGCTAATAAAAAGTATTGCGGTCATGGCGCTGGGGTTCATCATCGAGAAATTCACCATTCCTATCATACAGGCAACTTCCTTATCCGCCCGTGAATTGACGCTTATTTCGGCAAAAACCTATGCCGGAGATTTTGGTATTCTGCTGGTGGCTATCGGCCTTTGTTCAGCCGGCTACGCCTACTACCAGTATTGTTTCCGGGAAAAACAACGGAGGAAAGGCGGGTTCATCCCTACCCCGCTACCTGCTTTATTCCTTACAGCCGGAGTTTTGGTGCTTGGGTTATTTTTATTCAGCGAACTCCTGCAAGGAGTTTACTGAATGGTGTAGTTAATTATGATGTTTTTTATCAATGCCCAGCTTTTTCATCCTGGAATTAAGCGTGGACACATTGATATTTAAAAGTTCCGCCGCCCCGCCTTCCCCGTAGACTTTCCAGTCACATTTGGCAAGTGTGGCCAGGATATGATCGCGTTCATTTTCCTCCATCGTTTTCACTTTATCCTCTTCAATATCGATAATAGCGGAGCCCTTATCTTTGGGCAGGACTAACGTATTGATTAGCGTTCCCATAGACAATAAAACACTTCTTTCCATCATATTCTCCAGTTCACGAACATTTCCCGGCCAGCTATACTTGCGCATTATACTAATGACCTCATCTGAAAAGCCAGTGATCGTTTTGCCTTGCTTGTCCGCATATTTTTTCAGGAAATAATCGGCCAGCAATAGGATATCGTTACGCCTTTCCCGTAACGGTGGTAAAAGGATCGGGAAGATATTAAGCCGGTAATATAGGTCAAGCCGGAACCGGCCGGCGCTGATCTCCTCTTCGAGATTGCGGTTGGTTGCCGCAATGATACGCACATCAACTTTTTTGGCATTACCGCCTATGCGCTCAATTTCCTTTTCCTGTAAAACCCGCAAAAATTTGACCTGGAGATCCAAGGGCAATTCTCCGATCTCGTCTAAAAATATGGTTCCCCCATCCGCTTGTTCAAACTTTCCGATCCGCTTATTATACGCGCCGGTAAAAGAACCCTTTTCATGCCCGAATAGTTCAGATTCGATCAGATTGGCCGGAAGCGCGCCGCAATTAACCACGATCAGGGGCTTATTTTTCCGGTTAGATAACCGGTGGATGCCTTGTGCGATCATCTCTTTACCAGTGCCGCTCTCGCCCAGGATCAAGACCGCCGTATCGGACTGGCTGACGATCTTTACATTATTCAGTATATCCACCATCGCCGGGCTGTTACCGATAATACTTTTTAACTCTCCCGCTTCAGGGTGCCCGCCTTTCTTTAAAAAGGCCTCCCTGTTTTTTACTTCTTCCTCTACCTGACTATGCAGGTACCAGGCAACATCAAGCATGACCAATACATCCTTTGCCCGGAATGGTTTAACCAGGAATCCATAAGGCTTTGTGGCCTTCGCAGCATCCAGAATTTGTTTATTGGAATTAGCAGATAAATACACAAAAGCGATTTTCATTTCCCGAAGTTGTGCAGCCAGGTCTATCCCCGTTAAAGTGCCTTGTAACAGGATGTCCAGCATGACCATATCCGGCCTTTCCTTTTCGATCAACTTTAAGGCAATGGGCACAGAGCGGGCAATGCCGGTAACTTTGTATCCTTCACGTTCCAATATACCCTGCATGTTATTGGCTTCAATAAACTGGTCCTCGACGATTAGTATTTTGGTTCTCACAATTTGTTTAGTTTTATTGGTAAAGCCATCAAAAACATGCTGTTTTTCTCTATCACAATTTATTGCCATCATTTTTGTACGCGCCGAAAGCACCTGACAAATTATGCTCGGGACTGAGCGGATCAACGTTAAATATAACGGTTATTTTTGTCCCCTTATCATTTTCGAAAGTGATACGCGCGTTAATATCCTCACTTAACCCATTCATTAATTTCAGGCCAAGTGATTCCATAGGCTTATCAGCAAGCGCGGGGTCTATTCCCACCCCGTTATCACAAACAATTAATTTGATTTCTTTCCCTTGTTGGGACATGGAAATAGAAATTATACCTATAACACCCGGTTTAAAGGCATATTTAATAGAATTCGTCACGGCTTCGTTCACGATCAGGGCTAAGGGTATTGCCTGGGAAACGCCAAGCTGCAGCGGTTCTATCTCCAGGTGGAACCGTACCTGACGCTGCACGCCAAAACTGTCATTCAGGTATTGTATGAATTCCGGCAGGTACACCGACATGTCAATGGTCTTGATGTCATCAGACTGGTACAGCTTTTGATGGATCAGGGACATGGCATATATACGATGCTGGCTGCTTTCAATGGCCTTCAACGCATCATTTTCAAGATAAACGGCCTGAGATTCTAATAAACAGATTACGGTATGCAGGTTGTTTTTTACCCGGTGATGCACTTCCTTTAGCAGCCACTCCTTTTCTTTAATTAAATGTTCTTTTTGTAACAGTAGCTCATCTTTTTCAACTACAGTGATTTGAAGGTTTTTATTGCTACGCGTAATTTCCTCCCTTTGAGCCTGCAATAACTTATTGCTTTTTTGTTTTAACCTGTACCTGTTATAAATAATGACCACTAGGATCAGTAACGTGGCCGCTGCGGCGATGATCCAAGTCCGGGTTTCTTCGGCATATTGTAATTTGGCCGCTTGCAACTTTTGCAAGCCCTCGAGTATCTTAATATCGCGTTTTTTTTGTTCCGTGTCATAGGCTATACCCAATTCTTCAATTTGTTTACTCTTCATTTCTGTGAAAGTTGAATCATTGTAGCTTTGTTTCCGTTGCAATTGTTTTATGGCCGAGATATAGTTTCCGGTAGCGGAATCCAGTTTGAAATTCATCTGAAGTTCAAATAAGTATTTCGTCTTTTGGTCTGAGGTCCAGGTATCCAACGTTTTTTTGAGATACATTCTCGTTTTCTTGTATCCGCCTTTTTCGTATTTGAGGTAAAAAGTGGCTATCCGGGAGTTGGCCAATGGGTCTCCCGCAAGTTCACCTTTGGTAACTTGCAGGTCGGAATACCTGATCATTTTCCGGTAATACTTTTCAGCAAGAGGAACCTGATTGAAGGCTTCATAGGTCTTAGCCAACGCTCCGGCCAGTAATTTTTCCTGCTCGTTATTCTTGGGCGGTAGTTTTTGTTTTATGGAGTCAATGAATTTTAAGCCATCGCCAGGTCGTTTTTCGTTATTGTAACGATCAGCGAAGAGAGGCAACATATGATAAATCCTACCCCTATCGTTTTTCGCCATGTAATAGTTCAAGGCTTTTTCAAACCATTCCCTTGCTTCAGCATCTTTATTTAAGCGGATATAGATGTATGCCAGTCGGTAGTAATAGGAACAAATATATGCCGAATCCTGCGCCGTTCTAATACTCTTGACCGATTCCAATGAATTATAGATCGCTTTAACGTTATTACCCTGACTCCAATAGGCAACACCCAAAAGATCGTACACCATAAATATTCGCGGAGCCCCCGTTTTTTTATAGTCCGCAAGCAAATCATTAAGTTCATTGATCGCCAACGCAAATTTTCCTTGCTGGTAATGCACATCGGCGATTTCTTTTCGAACAATCAAACTTTCTCTCACTACCAGCGGGTCATTTCCGGCCTTTCGTAAGATCGCAGCCGCGCTGTTCAACAATTCCATTTTAGTGACTGCTTCTGCAGCAATATTCGCATTATAGTACCTGGCTACTTCCACTTTTGCCAGAGAGAGGTGGTAAAGGTCTTTAGTTGTCTGCAGAGCTACTTCCGCCTGTATATACAACTGTTTTGAACCTTTCCCTTTTTCGTCAGAGAAATAAGCGTCTACTAATTTTATATAGCCGTTCGCTTCAGGTGATTTTAAGGTAACGTTCAATTGGTGAGCCTGATTTAAAAAATTTTCCGCGGAGTCCAGGTCGGCTTTAACCTCGCCCTGTTTAAAAATATTGAACTCGGCAAGTTTTAATAATCGATTTAATTGAACGATATCTTTCCGGTTTATTTTAATTGATTGAAGTAAACTATCTGCCTCCCTCCTGCCGATATCCTGACCTTTAACCAGTGTGAGCTGACTAGCTGCTAAAATTGTAAGTAAAATTTGCTTTATCATCTTTCTATAAATTAATTAGCAGCCGCAGAATATCAGGTTCATTTTTTATGATATTACCGATGAGTTTATTATAAATAAATATAAGAGTTATTATTACTTTAAAATAGATGATACTTTTCCGGTTTTAATCGGAGAAGCCCATAAAAAATTAGCTGCCAAAAAGCGTCAGTATCATCCCATCATTCATGTCCGGTATCCATAAGATTATCCGATAATTGATGATCCAAATTCAGCGGATCAGCGTTAAACATAATGGTTATCCTGGTACCTTTGTCGTTTTCTATCTTTATCCTGGCGTTGATATCTTCGCTTAAACCGTTCATTAATTTCAAGCCAAGAGATTCTAAAGGCATATTAGCAATAGCCGGGTCCATTCCTATGCCATTGTCAGCAATTACCAGCGTAATATCCTGACCACGCTGGTTCATAGAAACTGTTATAATCCCAATGGCACCAGGGGCGAAAGCATATTTTATCGAATTGGTTACCGCTTCGTTGACGATCAGCGCCAACGGGATCGCCTGTGATACACCCAATTGAATTGGCTCGATTTCCAGGTGAAAACGCACATGTCGCTGCGTGCCAAAACTTTCATTCAGATACTGAATAAATTCTGGGAGGTAGGCTGACATATCTATTGTTTTGATGTCCTCGGACTGATAAAGCTTTTGATGGATCAGCGACATCGCGTAGATCCTGTGCTGGCTATTTTCAATGGCTTTTAGCGCGTCGTTTTCAAGGTATAGCGCCTGCGATTCCAATAAGCAGATGACGGTATGCAGGTTATTTTTCACCCGGTGATGTACTTCCTTTAACAACCATTCCTTTTCCTTGAGCAGATGTTCCAGTAATTCGTTTTTTTGCGTAATTAGCAAATTATTACGCTGTACGATCTCATTGCTTTTCTGTTTTAACTGGTATTGGCGGTAAAAAAGAGCCAGAATAACTAACAGTAAAAAAATGATACCAAGTGTGAAAATTCGAAATATATTGGCATTCTGAAGCCCCCTTTGTTGTATTTGTTCTTTTTGTTGTAATAGCCGGATCGACTGGTCCTTTATTTTAAGTTGGATCTCCTTTTTTTCAGTTTGGTATTCTACCGCTATCTGCCTGATCTGCTGGCTCTTCTTTTCGGAAAAAAGCGAATCGTTTAACTTACGGAATTTTAATAAATTGATCATTGCGCCTTTATAGTTAGCATTCGCTGAATCAATTCGAAATGCATTCCAATATTGTTCCTTGAAGAATTGAGGTTCATTGACTCTGTTTATAATTTTTTGGTTGATTAAAAAATATTTATGTGCCAACTTCAACTTGCGTTCATGTATATAGTACCGAATAAAGCTATAATTGCTATTGATTATGATGGTCGGTTGCGCCGTGGGGTAGGTCTTGATCATCTGCTGTAGTCGCGTACAGTATGGACCCGCTTTCAGATAGTCCTCTTGGGCGAGATGGATTTGCAAATAACTAAGTGGGATATAAAGAACTTGACCATCTCGGCTTAGAGGCAGGAGTTTTGATACCTCGAACTGGCCAAGCAATTTTAGTCCCTGTTCATACTCCCCGATTTTAATATAATCAAAAACGGTGTTCCACATAATGATCAGGGCATTATTTATATCCTTGTTTCGCTGCGCTATTCCCATCGCTTGAACGAAATAGGGAACAGCATTTTTGGGCTCATTGAGTTGATTGTAAATCAGTCCGATCATATTGTAGACCTGACAAAGCTGCATCGTGGTATCTCTGGACGTTTCAGCAGCTCTTAAGGCTTTGAACATGTAACCCAGTGACTTTTGATAGCCACCCAACGAATAGTATATGGTTGCAAATCTCGTATAAACACCCTGCAATTGGTCATAATGAATCGACTCGTATTCTTCCAGCGAACGTTGAATTGCTTTCAATGCTTTTTCATTGTAGATTATAAAACAATACAGTTCTGATAGGTTCTTTAAAAGAAATGCCCGTAATTCGATATGTTTTGAGTGGTCTAATGACATCACTGCAAGTTCTGTATACCGAATCTTGACTTTTATGTTGTTAACGCTTTGCATGGGTTCATACTGGACCAGTTCATTATATGCCAGCGCTAAATGATATTCGTCATCGCTGTTCTTTAATTGACTAACTGCTCTTTCTGCAAATATTTTTCCTTTCTTTTCATCTCCTGTTTCCCGACTTAGGTTTGACTTAACATACGACAAATAGCCATTAAGTGGTGCCGACTTTAGGCGTATAATTATCGATTCGGCATGACTGATAAAATTCATTGCGCTGTCGACATCCGATTTTTCACTTCCCGGTTTTAAAATATTAAAGAGCGCCAGACGTAATAAAACATCCGTTCTTTTCGCGTCTGACATGTTGGTGGACAGTGAACGGTTTAGTTTATCTGCCTGGCTCTGCGGAAGGCTCCGGGTAATATCCTGGGCATAGAGCCATGAATGGCTCAGGAGGATGAAGGTTGCAAATAGAATTTTTCTCATTTTATTGGATTTGATCAATCATTAATCAATAGCAAAACTGATTTAGCAAAGACATTCAGGCCGAGCCTGTTCAGGAATAATTATGAGCCTCCCCCGTCAGCATTTGTTCGGCTGGAAAAATTAGCGTAACGTTTGTACCATGATCGTTTTTGATATTAATTTCCGCATGGATATCTTCACTTAAGCCATTAATCAGCACCATTCCCAGGGTGTCGGAAGGCCCGCTGCTTTTATCGAGATCTATTCCTATTCCGTTATCGGCGATAACTAACGTGACCAGATCGCCTTTTTGATGCATGCTTATTGTAATACTCCCTGATGCATTTTGATGAAAAGCATGCACGATAGCGTTGGTGATGATTTCATTTATGATGAGCGCTAAGGGGATCGATTGGGTGATACATACTTTTACCGGATCAAGATCAAGCTTAAAATGTATTTTCTGGTGTGTTCCGTAGCTATCACTCAAGTAACGGGCCAGTTCCGGGACAAATCCCGATATGTCTACAGTTTGTGCGTTCCCGTCCCCGTATAATTTTTGATGGATCAGGGACATCGCATAAATGCGGTGCTGACTTTTTTCGATCGCGTTTAGCGCATCATTCTTAAGAAACACCGCTTGTGATTCCAGTAAGGAAACCACCGTATGCAGATTGTTTTTTACCCGGTGGTGAACCTCCGAAAGCAGCCATTCCTTCTCTGTTAACAGATTATCTTTTTCTTCCAGCAAGCCATTTTTTTCCAGCACCAGGTTTTTGTTATCTGATTTTATCTTTACCTGCTGCGCTTCAAGAAGTTTGTTAATTCTTTGTTTAACCCGATAGCGGTCAACCCCTACCGCTAAGAGGACAAATAGTAGCAGGACTAGGGAAATCGCCCACTTTCGGGTTGTTTCCGCGTGAACTATTCTATTCTGCTGAAGCCTGTTTTGAGCCTGAAGCAATTTAATGGAGTTTTCCTTTTCTTCGCTTTCGTAAAAGGCAGTTATCTGATTTAATTGCCTGATTTTATTTTCATTGGCAACGGAGTCGTTCAATTTATTTTTAAGCAGCAAATGATTGACAGCAGACTTATAGCGTCTTTGAGAGGTGTCCAGGCGAACCCAAAGATCATAATTACGGGAGATGGTGCCAGGATCCTTTACGCGCTGTAAAGTACTATTGTTTTTAATCAAATATTTTTGAGCTTCCGCATATTGCTTAGAAGCGACATAATATTTGGCCAGCGCCGTATAAATATTACTCTTATCGTGGGTCCCGAAGTTATTATGCTTCAAATAAGCAAGCAATTGAGTACCATAAATTTCTGCTTTATTGTATTTTTTAAGGCTGGTGTAAATATTTATATAAGCCATTGGGACGCAATAATTCATGGAATTATCATTTGATTTTAGATATTTCAGGGGAATACTTTTAATAAAAACCAAAGCGTCAGTGGCTTTTTTAAGTAGGATATAACTGTTTACCGTATTGTATATTAATAGCGCTACACTTGCATTCTCGTGGTATTTCTCCGCGATAATGATTGCCCTTTTAAAGTATGTTATTGCTTTTTCATTCTTATCAAGCTTGGTATATATTAAGCCGATGTTATTGTTAATCTCACATACCTGCATGGTGGTATCCCGGACTTTCCCGGCAGTTTCTACTGCGGCTAACTCATATTTTAAAGCTTGAATAAAATCAGATTTTATATAGTAGATAGAGCCCAGTTGATCATAAACCCCTTGAGTTTCTTTATGACCAATAGCTTGGTAAGCTTTCAGTGATCTCTTAATCGTTTTCAACGCGTTGTAGCTATCGTCATTGTAATTATATAGATCCGCCAGCATTTTAAGGCTGAACGCCATCAGCTCAGTATTTCCAGATTGCTCAAACGTGGAACTTGCCAATTGCGTTAAATTAATCTTCAAAGGCAGTTGAGCGGGGTCGCTGAACTCGTAATATTGTGAAAGCTCATAATAGGCAAGGCCCAAGTCACGCATATCATTGGCCGGTTTTAAAATCAAAATTGCGCGTTCAGCGGCGGCTTTACCCTGCACTTTTTGCCCTCTCTCCCTAAATAAGCTTGCTTTTGCTAATGCAAGCCTTCCTTCGTACTGCGGCAATTTGATTGCCGGGTTTAAATTCGCCGCTGCCTTTATACAGGTCTCTGCGCTATCAAGGTCAGCCTTGTATTCACCCGGCTTTAATATGTTAAATTGCGCGAGACGTAATAATATATTTATACGGGTTGTATCCAGGTGATTTTTGGTGATTAGGCTTGCTAATGAATCTGCCTCATGTCTTGAAATATTGTGTGTAATATCTTGCCCCAGGCAGTTGCAAGCTATAAAAGCGAATAAAATGGTATAGACAATTTTCATTTAATATTGGATATGAATGCGATTATAAAAGTGATCAGGAAAAACGCTGTAATACTTAAACCAAGTGTTCCTTTTTAATCCCCAGCCGTTTGATCTTAGAATTTAAAGTACTTGGCGGCACCCCCAAAATATCAGCCGCCCCACCGGGCCCCGATATCCTGCCCTGGCAATATTTTAAGATCCGCAAAATGTGTTCGCACTCATTTTCATCGATCGTTTTGAGATGGATCTCTCCGTTGGAAGTGATCACCGTGTTGCTAGATTTCGTGGTCGGCAAATGGATATGTTTTAACGCATCCCCGGTCGCCAGTAAAATACTTCGTTCAATCAGATGTTCCAGCTCCCGGATATTACCCGGCCAGCTATAGTGCATCATGTCCTGCAATGCCTTATTTCCCAACGTTGTGATCTGTCGCCCGGTCTTCTTGGAATAACGGTGTATAAAATGGGTAGCTAGTACCGGGATATCTTCCTTTCGGTCCCTTAGCGCAGATAGGTGGATCGGGAATATATTTAAACGGTAATACAGATCACTTCTGAAACGTCCTTCATCTACTTCCTTTTCAAGATCCCGGTTGGTAGCGGCAATGATCCTTACATCCACCTTGATGGTGCCCCGCCCGCCAACACGTTCGATCTCCTTTTCCTGCAGGGCGCGCAAAAGCTTAACCTGCAATTCCAGCGGCATTTCGCCGATCTCATCTAAAAACAAGGTGCCGTTGTTGGCGAGTTCGAACTTACCCAGCCTGCGTTCGGTAGCACCGGTAAAGCTGCCCTTTTCGTGACCGAACAATTCGCTTTCGATCAGGTTAGCCGGCAGCGCAGCGCAATTAACCTTGACCATTAATTTGTTTTTGCGGGGTGAATTATTATGAATTGCGCGTGCGATCAGTTCTTTGCCGGTGCCTGTTTCCCCTAAGATCAAAACTGTACTGTCCGAGGGTGCCACCTGCGTAACCAACCGGAAGGTCTTTTGCATCACCGGGCTTTCCCCAATGATTTCCGCGTAGTTTTGATTAACCTCTATCTCTTCCTTTAAATAAATCGTCTCCTCTTCAAGTTGTCGTTTATAACGGTCTATCTCCTGGTTGGCAATGATATTGGCAACTGAAATGCAAAGCTGATAGGACAAACTTTGTACGAGTTTTAGTTTGCTATCCGTGATCAGTTGTTTTTCTTCAAAGTATAACAGCCAAAAGCCGAAAACATCTTCGCCTTTAGCAAAACGGGTGACCATTAATTCCTTAAGCCCGCTCTCATGATTGATCTTTATATAGATCGGTACATTTGGCTCTGATACCAATTCATCCAGATCAAACAATACTGGTAGATCTGTTTGCATCGCTTGCTTTAACACGCTATCATTTATTGGATATTGACCATCTTTGGCATCCCGGTAGGCCGGGTGAGCTTTTGCCATGGCATCTTCATCCAGCAGAAATGCGCTGACAGTAAGACCATCGGCATCCCGAACTGCGATCAGCGTATGGCTGCATCCCAATAAAAGTTTGAGCTTATCCTTAATCACCTTTTCAAGTTCCTCCGTGCTCCTGACGGAGGCGATAGCAGTGTTGATAGACAATAATAGTTCCATTTCATTTCGCCTGCGAACAACTTCCTCGATCAGGATGATATTGGAGAGCGCGATGGACAATTGAGAGCAAACACCTCTTAAAAGATTGCCCCGCAACGACTCGATAGAAAGTGTTTCCGATATAAATAGCAGGTAACCTAAGATGTCGCCACCTGCTTCCAGGGTAACAACAGCAAATGTATCCACACCCTTATTTTTCCAATTATTTAAATAGGACATATCTGGAAACAGATCAATCGCTTCGGCCAGATCGATGACGGCCGGTTGCCTGGTAGCAGCCAACTGCATTAATACAGGTTCGGGTATAGAACCGGTTTCAAATTCTGTATCATTTAAGCCCTTTCCGTCAGGGTGGTAGGGCTCCCGACCGAACTCATAAACACGGTAAGCGTTGTTTTCCGGGTTAACCAGGATGATTGCAAATCCTTCAACGTTAAATAAGGTATCCAAATTAGTTTTTACAACACCGAACAGGTCGTCTTTATTTTTTACGGCCGCGATCTCGTTGCTCAGATCAAGCAAAATCGTTTTCTCATCTTCATCCTGTAAAAAACCCGAATCAAAGTGCTCTTTTACAGCCGCCTTAAATTTTTCGGCAAGGTTTTCTATGCATTCGAAATGTTCATTAACCAGCGCAGAAAGTTCTTTGCTCTTTGGGGAATAAGATGAAATTAGGCTGTCAATGTAAGGCATATTGGTACGTTTTGAATTGTGATTAAAAACTAAGGGCGGCCTGTCTGGCGTCAACTCAACCATAAAACAGGCTGCAAACCCAATACCATCTTATTATCAATTGATAATCAATACATTATAACTAAAGCCAGTAGGTGCTTTAGCGATATATCACCAACTGTGGTATCGCACTGTTGATATCTCAACAATTTCGCCACTTATGTGAGGGATTTTAGAGTGGTCTGAAAGCCAGTCAGGGCACTATAATGGGAAATTAAGATTCCAAAACCGCCTTTTGCAGCAGTTCAATATTCAACGAACCGGCCAGTTGAGGGGTTAAACTGTAACGCTCTTTAAGATAAACCGGATCATTGTAGGCGGCTCGGACAACATTGTTTTCATCGGCCCAAACCAGGACTTTTAAAGGCAGGTCCAAACCTGCGATAGCGTTGGCCATCATGACCGGTCCACCGGTTTTGGGATTGCCGAATAAAACGAACTGCATAGGCGGAATTTGGAGACCCACTTTGCCCAGCTCGTCCTGCTGATCGATAATCGCATAGACTTTTGCGCCTTTATTATTTAATAGTTCAGTAAGCCGCTTTAAGGTTAAATCAACGGAAAAGCGGCTAACCTTAATAACAACTCCCTTTGGGTTTGACATTTTCATAGCGGTCATGGGTAAATAGAGACTGAGGCCTGCGAAAATGGCTTGCCGAAGAAAATATCGGCGGCCATCGTCCGGAACCTTGTTTTCCTGCATCATTTTTATTTAAGCCGGCGCAGGTAAATCCCGGCAGATTCACTCATCGTGATAATAGCGCCGCCCATGATGACAATATCTTTTAATACTAACCTGCCCCTGGCTGACAAATAAGGAAAACCCCAATCGGTATCTCCAAGGCGCGGCACCCATGATTCGGGTGTCGTTATTAGAAATGACAGAGTGCCGACCGTCATCAAAATGATCAGCATGCTGGCGATCATACTCGGGATCGGGATCACTTTATATAGGGCTACCAGTACAGCCATCAGCACCAGAAAAGTGCCTAATATTTCTGAAAATAAGTAAGTACCGTTATCGGTTTGCCAAAGACGGTTTGCCACAATTAATTCCCCCTCCTTGTTCAGGTGCTTTTTATATTCCGCCGGATTTTTATAAAAAAAGGACATGAAAGGACTATTGGCAACGAATGGTACGATCCCGTCAGCCTCATAAGTAAAAAATTTCAAGCCGCCGATCCATAAAAAGATAACGACTATGGCAAGCCTGGTCACATTCTTTCCTGCCTGGTCAAGGCCGGCAATAAATTTTATAATTGAGTTTTTCATCTTTTGTTTTTCGGCGGCCGGTTAATTATAAATGCGCATTGTTCTAATCGTTATGAAGGGCAGTATCCTCACTCAGTTCAGGCCGGTAATGCAAACCGGGGGTGAGCCAGTATAAGAGGATGATCCTGGAATACCTGAAATTAAAGGGCGATAGCATTAAGGCTGCCGACAAAATGATGATCACGTATAGCCAGGGATTCTCGCTGCCGGTCAGTACAGAAATCGCTATAGATAGCGTGACCATTTCGGCTACATTCATGGCATAGCTAATAAGCATGGCGACATAAAAGTAGCCGGGCTCAATTTCATAGGTCAGATCGCAATGACTGCATTTTTTTAACATGACCTGGCCGTGGAAACCGTACATTTCGTTAGCAAACATATCCCCCCTTCTACAACGTGGGCATTTCGCATCTATAAATGCCGGCCAGAGCGGCCATTTTTTTAAATTTTCCATTTTACATTAGCTGACTATAGGTGAAACCAACTGTTTGATACCCCTAATAACCGAATAGGAAGCTAAGTTCCCTATTCGGTTGAACCAATGAACATAAGCCGGTCTTATACGCCCTTATAAACCAGTTTGGTAAAGAAATCGCCTTTGATCACAAAGCCTCCGAACTTTTGGTCATAAGAGGCAGTTGGTTTGGCCGCAATAACCTCGTTCAAGGACTTTCCCTGATTTTTTAATTTGCTCACACGCTCGCGGATCGTTGCCAGCATATCGTGAAACTCGATCAGTTGTGCACGGTTTCCTATAGCGCCGTGTCCGGGAATAATCACGGTATGATTTGTTGTCCTGGCCACGTTGCGTGCAGCCGCAGTGATCATTCCGTCTATACTTCCTCCGGTTGAATAATCAATCATTGGGTAGTAGGCATTCCAAAAAGTATCCGCCACATGCAAAATATCTGCGTTGGGAAAATAAATAGAAGAATCGCAATCCGTGTGCGCTGGCCTATAGGTTTCCACATGGATCTTTTCGCCATTGAAATGGTGGGTATGCTCTTTTTTGAATAATACGGTAGGCAGGCCCGCTTTCGGCAGGGGGGCAAAAGTATAATTCCAGTCTTCCTGGTGAATACTTTTCGTTAAATGTTCACGGGTAATGTCCTGCGCAATGATGGTGGCGCCTGCATTATGCAGCCATTCATTACCGCTGGTATGGTCAAAATGCCAGTGGCTGTTGATCAGCACTTTGATCGGCTGGTTGCTGATAGAATTCAGTGCGGCCAGTACGTGAGGTTTGGAAACACTAATGCCGCCATCTACCAGCAATTTACCCTCCGGGCCGTTCAAAACGGCGATGTTACCCCCAGAACCATCCAACATATAGATATTACCCCTTAGCTTGGTCACATTGATCTTGGCGGTAGCTGCAGCTTTAATAATGATCTCAACCGGACCTTCGGCTTTGGCCTGGCTGAACAAAAATTTGGGAGCCAAAAATACGCCCGCAGTTAAAATTCCTGCCGTTCCTAAAAAGTTACGGCGATTCATGTTGTTCTGATTTGTATTCATGATATGGGTTTTAAAAAATGGTGAAATATTTTATAATTGTTTAACTGACCTAATGCGACCATTCAGCGAAAAAGGTTCGCATACCGGGCACAGCTGAGAAGAAAGTGCTGATGCCCGAAATTTTGCCGTCACGCATCGTATTGACCGTAGCGATATGCTCATCAATATCAGCATCTCCGGTAATGGCCTGGTTGTGTATGGCCAAAGCCACACAATTCAGGCTATATTGGATGTGATCCAGTCCGAGACTAAGCTTGCTGGCAAACTTCATGGCTTTGCTGATCACTTCTTCTGCTCCTACTGATTCACCCGACAGTTCGCCTTCGCCGGGTAACGACCAGGTGCAGTCATCAGTAATAATAGATCTCAATAAATCCCAGTTATGATCCCTGAAGGCTAATAGAAACTGGTTACCCAGTTTTAGCTTATCCTCATCACATGTGATCGTGGAATAAGCATTGGTTTGAAAAGCGCTCATAATATTTCTTTTTAAATGATGATTCCGGATAATCCTCTCCCCCTGATTGCAGGCAGCGGTTTTCCTATTAATTTTTATCCAGGCTGACGGCTTCGGGAAAATCAAGTGGCACACCTGTTACAGCATATACATAATTTGTAAATATTTTAGCGGTGACCAATCCGATCAGCTCGATGAGCGCGTCTTCGTGATAACCGGCTTCAAAAAAAGCTTCCAGCAGTTGCGGGTCCGATTCACCCCTGTTTTCCGTGATGCTCTTAGCTAACTTCACTACGGCATTCAGTTTACTGTCTTCTGTATAACCCTTGCGGATGCTAATGATATCTTCATGGCTGAAACCCTTGCTTTTTGCGATCATGGTATGAGCAGCAAGGCAGTAATTACAATTATTGATTTCGGATACGACCAGGTTGATCGCTTCTTTTTCCTTGACGCTGAACACCCCGCCGGCCATTGCCCCCTCAAATTGTAAATAACCTTTCAGTGTACCGGAGGAATAACCCATCGTCGCGTACAGGTTTGGCAGCTTGCCCAGATGCTGGGTAACCTGGTCAAATAATAATTGTGATTCCGGGCTTACCTCATTCCGCCTGGGAACTTTAATCGTTTTCATATTGCTTTTTTCAAAATCTGGTGATCGTGCTCTTGCTTTGTTGACCGGTTAAAACTGATGGAAGCGTTAACGGCATGCATGAGGTAATATTTGTGCCAGTTTACAAATCGCTAATAATGAATAGCTTACAAAAATGGATATGCTTTTCGCTATGCGGCATTTCGTTATTTAGAGCCCAAAACTTGAAATGGCGAGGTTTTTAAAGAAACGGGGAACAGCCATGGGATACTTAAGCAGCGGTCAGGCCGGAATAGGGCAGATGTAAAGGAAGCTGACCCTTAATGTTATTTCATTTAAAAAAGAAGATTCCTTGATATATCGCCACGACCAACAGTAAATATTATTCATAAATAACTAATTATCAATTATTTGAATCGCGGCATATTATTTTCATCGTGGAGACCAGTAAACAATTATGATCAATAGCTATAATTTAAGTCAATGGATATTCAGGCATTACAAAAAACGATCAATCAGTTACTGACAGGAGACAAGGGGATTCTGGCGATGGACGAAAGCACAGCTTCCTGCAATAAACGGTTTGAAGCGATTGGAATACCACAAACATTTGAAATGAGGCGGCGATACCGGGAATTAATAGTAACCGCACCGGGCCTTAGTGATTATATCAGCGGGGCCATTCTTTTTGATGAAACGATCTGTCAGCGGACAAAGGACGGCAAACTATTCATCGATGTGCTACGGGATAGTGGCATCATACCCGGCATTAAAGTAGACCATGGAGCCGTTGACCTGGCCGGCTTTCCCGGTGAGAAGATTACTGAAGGTTTGGATGGCCTACGGGATAAATTGGCTGCATATTATATCATGGGCGCCCGCTTTGCCAAATGGCGGGCTGTCATCACCATACAGGGTGATTTGCCTACCACATCTTCAATTTATGCGAATTGTCATTTATTGGCACGCTATGCTGCACTTTGCCAGGAAGCCGGACTTGTACCGATCGTTGAGCCTGAAGTAATCATGAATGGCGATCATGATCTGTATATCTCCGAGCGGGTAACGCGGAGAACTTTAAATATCCTGTTTGAGGAATTATATAAACAGCGGGTAAACCTACAAGGTATAATTTTAAAACCGAATATGGTGCTGCCCGGACTAAGCTCCAGTGATCAGCCGGATCTTATCACCGTGGCTGATGCGACAGTGCTTTGCTTGCTGGAAGCGGTGCCAGCAATTATTCCCGGTATCGCATTTTTATCCGGCGGCCAGTCACCCGAACTGGCTACAGCGCGTCTTAACGCCATGCACCAGCGTTTTAAGCACTCCATTCCCTGGAAAATCACCTATTCCTATTCGAGAGCATTGCAGCAGCCCGCCCTAGAAAGCTGGAAAGGGGCTGCCGAAAATGAACTTATTGCACAGCAAAAATTGGTTAAAAGGGCGGCGTTAAATAGTAGTGCCAACCGCGGCGTTTACCAAACTGCGATGGAAACTGAATAGTCCATTTAGCGAAATCACGTCGCCTGTATTTTCAAATCACAACCTCATGGCCTTAATTAACCACAATTCCTATATGTCCGGTAATTTGCCGATCAAAGTAATCGAAGAAATTCCGGTTAGGCAAACCAGTATGTTCCGGCGGGCGGGCGTTACGGATAATAACATCCAACGCCTCATTCAGGCCGACCAGGCGTTTGAATCTGCCGGGTTGGGGGCCTGGAGTTTTGATTTTGAAGCAAATATTTTAAAGATCTGCCTGCGATGTAAAAAAATGCTCGGTATACCGGACGCGCAGGCGACAGCCATCGGTTTGCTGATCAGCCTGATACCAAAAGATCAGGCTCCCGCTTTAATATACGCCATCAGGACTGCTATGGAAAAAAGCACCCCCATCGATCTCCAATTCCCGGTCAACCGGGACGAGCCGGCGATGGAGCAGCAACAGTGGTTGCGGATAACGGGTATCGTAGAAGCCGGTTCCAACGGCAAAGCAAAAAGGTTGTATGGAACACTGGCTGATATCAGTCCCAGGATGCAGCGGGAGATCAGCCGCCAGGACCTGATGGCGCTGATCAGCCATGAAATGAAATCACCTTTATCATCCATTAAGTTATACGTCCAATTGTGCCAATCTATCGTAACCAAAACGGAAGAAGACCGCCTTTTGAAATTTTTGAACAGCGCTAATGAGATGGTAGACAAGGCCGACCAAATGCTGGATTACTTTCTTAAAGGGCCGACCATGCAAACAGGCCAGTTGAGCCTGGCCATGGCCGGGTTTAACATGCACGACCTGTTAATAGAAATGGTAGACCAGGTGCAGTTCAGGCACCCGGAGCATCAACTGATTCTAAGAAATTCTCCGGCTATGCGGGTACAGGCCGACCGGGAACGTATCGGTCAGGTGGTGGAAAATCTTCTGACAAACGCCATCAAATATTCACCGGATCCCGACGTCATCGTAATCAATTGTAAAATGTCAAAAGATCACCTGCAGGTTTCTATTAAAGACCATGGCATCGGGATACCGTCCAATGAGCATTACAAAATATTTGATAAATATTACCGGGTGGACAATCAGCTGGAAAAACCTGTGGGAGGTTTCGGCATCGGCTTATACCTGTGTAAAACCATTATCGAGGGGCACCATGGTAAAATCTGGTTTAAAAGCGAACTAAACAAAGGGACCACTTTTTTTTTCCGCCTGCCGGTTGCCTGATAGCAATATTAAAGCAAGCTTTTATCGGAACAACCAGATATAAGCAAAAATCCCTTAAAACGCTTTGTGCGTGCTTAAGGGATTTTTGCTTCAGCTATGATCGTAAATCTGTTTTATACCTGGGCAAAGCCGCCGTCTACAAAAATTTCGCTGCCTGTCATAAAGCTGCTTTCCGCAGTGGCCAGGAATAAAGCAGCAGCAGCTACTTCCTCCGGATCACCAATGCGGCCGAGCGGCGTTTGCTCACCAAATTGTTTGATACCTTCTTCCCGGTAACCGGTAGAATCCAACAGGTTAAACATACCTGGTGTGCCGATAGCACCGGGAGATAATACATTTACCCGGATACCCATTCCTTTCAGATCTAAGGCCCAGCTACGTGCAAAGTTCCGGATAGCGGCTTTGGTAGCACTGTAAACACTTAAAGACGCTGTACCTTTTACGCCTGTTGTGGAGCCGGTAAGGATAATGGATCCGCCGGGTTTTAAAAAGGGTAGTGATTTTTGCACGGTAAACAAGGTCCCTTTTACATTTACATTAAAAGCCAGGTCGAAGCCCTGCTCGGTTACCTGCCCGAGTGCTTCAAAAGCGCCTAAACCAGCATTGGCAAATACGATATCGAGGTGATTGTGTGCCGAAGCGATCACCGAAAAGATGTAATCCAGTTCTTCCAGGTTAGCGATGTCGCCACGGATACCGGTAACCTGTTGCCCGATAGCCGAAATAGCCTCGTCCAGTTGCTCCTGTCGGCGACCGGTAATATAAACATAAGCTCCTTCAGCTGAAAACCGCTTCGCGGTGGCTAAACCGATACCACTGTTCGCGCCGGTGATCAGAGCCACCTTTCCCTCCAGCCTGCGGCTGTTTCCATTGATTGCTGATGATACTTGCGATGTATTTTCCATAATTTAAAATGCTAATGTTGTAGTTTTCTTTATTGTTAGGTTTAATGTAAAAGGTCCCTTACGCTGTTTGAGAATAAAGCATAAGAGGGCCTTTTATAACAGGTCGGTTATTGACTGCCGCCCTTTTTAGCAGCAGCAATGATCACTGCCGATACTTCCTCCGGATGAGTAATGAATACGACATGGCTGCCGGACATCTGCGTGATGATGCTTTTTGATCTTTTGTACATGTTCATTGTAATTTCCGGATTGATGCTTTTATCTCCGGTGGAGGATATGCCAAAGGTTGGCTTTGATTTCCAGGCCGCTTCAGTTACCGGGGTTCCAAAAGCCGCTCCCGGTATAAATCCCTGGGAGGCGAACATGAAATCGGCCAGTTCCTTCGGTACATCTGCGCAAAAACCGGCATGAAATTTTGCCTTGTCGTAATAGACATTGCCCTTTTCATCCGGTGGCAGTAATCCATTTTCAGGTTTTGGCGGCAGACTTCCCGCCCAGGTTACTGTATTTTCGCCTACATCCGGCTGAAACGCGTTAACATAAACCAAGGCTGCAACCTTTGGGTTAACACCGGCCTGGGTGATTACGGTACCAGCCCAGGAATGGCCGACGAGCACCACCGGGCCATCCATCTTATCAATTGCGAAATTGGTCGCGTCGACATCCTCCTTTAAGGAAGTGCAGGGATTTTGTACGACAGTTACGTTATAGCCTTTTTTGGTAAGTACCTTAAATACGCCCTGCCAGCCGGAACCATCTGCCAGTGCCCCGTGAACAATAACCACGTTTTTAACGGGAGTTCCCTGAGCCTGCGCCGGGCTTGAAATGCTCAGGCAGCTAAAAATCGCCGCCAGCCAAATGAAGTGTCTTGACCATCGGGTCAATTGATTTGTTTTCATGTTAATTAAATTAAGATTTGTTACTGATTGAATTCATCTGTTCATGACTAACCAAACGCAGTACCAAACCACATCTAACTATTATTCAATTATTTAAGAAGAAGTTTAATTAAATTAAGTCTCGACATTTCAATAATGACCCTCCTATTGTTTAAATGTCAAGGTTGCAAACGAAAAGACTATAATGCTGCCAAGCCAACAGCCAGGCTCTGCCTTCAGCATGCTTTCTCCTCTCCTGTTTCTGACCATCTGATTTAAAACTTAGCCGGCGATCATGTCGGGATCGGGATACCTTTCCGGGGGACGATATATCATTAGTGTTATTTCAAGATGATTTGATCAATTCTTGATATATCGCTTGGGCTTTATTACCAATATTTTCACAATTAATTCATTTACAGGCTTTTAAAAAGTGGCATCAAAATTCTTTAATAGGGGATATTCAGCTGAAGCTACAACAGGTTAACCGGAGGATAGCACGGCTGGTTATTAAATCTCATTTATGTCTGTTCACTATTACAAAAAAAGAAAATCATGAAAAGTAAATTAATGATGCTATTAGCGCTCCTGTTATCAATAAACCTGGTAAGCGCACAAATTCCAAACATTACAGGTGTCAGGTATGGCACGGTAAAGATCGAGGGCCTGAACATTTTTTACAGGGAAGCAGGTTCGCCTGATAAACCCACCCTCCTTTTATTGCATGGATTCCCAACCTCATCACACATGTTCAGGAACCTGATGCAGGCCCTTCAGGACAAATACCATTTGATCGCACCGGATTACCCCGGTTACGGTGCCAGCTCCATGCCTTTGGTAACTGAATTTGATTATACCTTCGACCACCTGGCCAAGATCGTTGACCAGTTCGCGATCGCCAAAGGGTTGAATAAATACAGCCTTTACGTCATGGATTATGGCGCGCCGGTTGGTTACCGCCTGGCAGTTATGCATCCGGAAAAAGTGCAAGCGCTGATCATCCAAAATGGTAATGCCTACGATGAAGGGCTGGAAGATTTCTGGAAACCATTCCGCGCCCTTTGGAAAGACCCAAAAAATGAAGATGCCATCAATGGGATGAAAAAGATATTGACCATCACCGCTACAAAATGGCAGTACATGAATGGCGTGGGCGATACCACCAAGATCAGCCCCGACAACTGGATCATTGATCAGGCGGGCATGGATCGTCCGGGCAACGTGGATATCCAATTGGCGCTGTTTTATTCTTATGGCAGCAACCCGCCGCTATATCCTTCATGGCAGGCCTATTTCAGGAAATACCAACCACCAACCATTATCTTATGGGGCAAGAACGATTATATCTTCCCCGCCTCCGGCGCCGGGCCTTATAAAAGGGATCTGAAGAATATCGAAGTGCACCTCCTGCCCACCGGACACTTTGCACTGGAGGAATACGGATTTGAGATGGCCCAGAATATCGACCGGTTTCTGACTAAGAACAACATCAAATAATTAACATAATTTAAAAGATCATGGAAAAAAGAGAACCTTTACCGCCATTTACATTGGAAACCGCTTTACAAAAAGTGCAAGCTGGCGAGGATGCCTGGAACACCCGGGATCCGGAAAAAATAGTAATGGCTTATTCTGAGGATACGGAATGGCGCAGTCGCGGGACGTTTCTGAATGGACGCGAGGCGGCAGCGAAATTTCTTGCAAAAAAATGGCAAAAGGAATTGGATTACAAGTTGAAAAAGGAACTGTGGGCCTTCACCGATAACCGCATTGCGGTACGTTTCGAGTACGAATACCGGAACCAGAAAGGGGAATGGTTTCGCGCCTACGGCAATGAGAACTGGGAATTTGATGCGTATGGCCTGATGCAAAAAAGGTATGCGAGCATTAACGAGATCCCTATCAATGCGACGGACCGCCGCTTAGTTTAAGCAATATCCAGAAAAAGGATAGCCTGATCGTTAACATCAGGCTATTCTTACTCCCAGGAATACAGTTTAGTTATCACATGATGAATCGCACCGTTACGCCACGAGTTCGCTTTCTTGAGTTTTTACCGGTCAGCCTTTTTGGTGGTGTGATGGGATTAACCGGCTTATGTTTTGCATGGCGGCTGGCCGCAGCTCACTGGGCGCTGGACCATCGGTTACCGGAACTTATAGGGCTTATTGCCGTACTGTCTTTCGTTGCCCTGACCATCACTTATATTATCAAAATATTCAGGTATCCATCAGTTGTTTATCAGGAAATGCAGGACCCGGTGGCGGTTTGTTTTTTTGCCACCTTTATCGTGTGCCTGCTGTTGCTCCCGGGGGTTATATTACCCTATTTCCCGGAGGGCGCCACGGGGCTTTGGCGTATCGGGGCAGTGCTGATGTTTTATTTTGCATGGTATGTATTGCGAAAATGGTTCGACCATCAACAACAACCGCAAACAGCCAACCCTGCCTGGGTCCTGCCGGTGGTCGGCACGCTGGATATTCCCATTGTCGGCTATAAACTAGCGGTACCTTCAGCGCACGAAATCTCGCTGGCGGCCTTTGGTATCGGGATACTTTTTTCTATAATCCTGCTGACCATTATTTTCTCCAGGCTGTTGTTTCAGGCTCCTTTACCTCAGGCAGTACAACCTACCCTTATGATCCTGACAGGGCCTTTGGCATTGGCATTTTCGGTATATCAAGGCCTAACCGGGAGCATCGACCTGTTTTCAGCCGTCCTTTTTTATTTTAATATATTCCTGCTGCTTTTGTTTGGCAGCAAGATTATGCTGATCCCCAAGGCCTGTCCGTTTAAAGTCTCCTGGTGGTCGGTAAGCTTTCCCCTGACAGCGGTAACTGTTACTTCCCTGATCTATGCGGGTGCGCATACCGGTTGGGCGCACCAATTATTAGCTGGTATCTTGCTGGCGTTGACCACGCTGGTGATCATTTACCTATTTATCATAACCGTATATCAAATCATCACGGGCACCTTTTCACCTCCCGTTAATCTCAATCAATAATGGCATGTTCATTTAAAACGGCGGTCCTGATTTTTGGCAGTATCATAGTATTACGCTTCGGCGTCGTAGTAATTGCCCATGCTGGCGTCCGGCCCGAAAAAAACCTTAAACAATGGCATTTAAATCCAACTAAAGACCATGAAACTCTAAAAAAAGGGTATACACCAATTAAGGAGGGCGTGTGCCATACCATCAACAACGACGAACTGTATATCGTTCCGGCATATTAAAAGGCCTCAGCCTTAATCCCAAATAAATTCACTATTAAATCAAAAAACATGGAACCAACAATTGGCCTGTCGGCCGAGAACCTCGAAAAAGCAGCCCACGCCCTGAACAGCGTCCTGGCAGATGAATACCTGCTTTACACGAAAACCCGTAATGCCCATTGGAATGTGGAGGGGTCGGACTTTCATAGTAAGCACTTATTCTTTGAATCACAATACCAGCAGCTGGATGAAATATTAGATAGCGTGGCGGAACGCATCCGCACTTTAGGGCATTATGCACCGGCCAGCTTAAAAAGTTTTTTGGATCTAACCCGCCTCAGCGAACAACTGCACGAAAATAATACCGGCGTAGGCTTTATTCATGAATTACTAAAAGACCACGAAAGCCTGATCATTAGCCTGCGCGGCAAGATCGACTACACCGCTGATAAGCTCCACGATATGGGCACCAGCGATTACATGACCGGCCTTGCTGAAACACATGAGAAAATGGCCTGGATGCTCCGGGCGCATCTAAAATAATTACTAAAAAGGAGGGTTTTTTGACCCTCCTTTTTAGTAATCAGATTGCTATACTATCGCTACCCTTGTCCAGCGCGTTATCTTTTAACGCCTCAACTGAAAATCCTTCCGCGCGGATAACCGTTACATCAGTGATCCCTAAAAATCCTAAAAGATGTTTAAGGTAAGGCACCGCGAAATCATAGGGCTGATATATCCCTGAGCTGTAAACTCCGCCACTGGCGACCGCTAAATAAACCTTTTTACCCGATATCAGGCCTTCAGGGCCATGATCGGTGTATTTGAACGTAACGCCTGCGCGTGCGATATGGTCGATCCAGGCTTTCAAAGTGGACGATATGGAAAAATTGTACATAGGGGCGCCAATGACGATGATATCTGACTGCAGAATCTCCCCGATCGCCTGGTCGGATGCCTTGATCGCCTCTCTATTTTCAGCCGTGTGTTTTTCAACCGGGGTAAAAAATGCATTTAAATGCGCTTCCTCCAGGTGCGGGAATGGATGGGTAGTAAGGTCTTTAACCACGATGGTCGCAGAGGGGTGTTGCTCCCTTAATTTTTCAACTATCGCGTTGCCCAATTTGATACTGTTCGACTCTGAGCCCCTGGGGCTTGAGATCACATGAAGAATTTTTGCCATTTATGTTGAGTTAAATATTAAATACGACGCACTTTCCCGGCGAAATAGGTCAGGGTATAGATCAGCAGTCCAATGGTGCCTACCAGGCCTAAAATGATCAGCACTGCGATGATCAGCATCCCATCGAAGTTATGTTCTGTACCCGCAGCGGTCGCCCCGGCGGCTCCGTCAACACTACCCGTCATGGCGATCATTAGCGCTGTCCTCTTTAGTCGTTCATCCATACCTGGAACATGCACACAAAGTGCCGAATTGTAATTAATTGATTACGAGGATATTGATTAAAATATTGGCGATACCTATTTATGCTATCTCGCCAAATGGCGTCTTGAAGTTGATATCTCAACAGTAAATATTGCGGTAGTTCAACGCGGCGGACATGGATGTTTTAAAGAGGGGTTTGAAAAAGACCGGGCGGGTTACACGGGCATTAGGGAATAAGGCCGTTGAGTGCGGCGAGCGGACGCAGTAGCTTATGCCCGATCGATAATATCGACTACCCGCCACTCAGTCAGGTAGTGGATTGATTCCAAAGGCTAATGCCGAATATCGCTTTACTTTACCTCGCTTAAGTATCTGTGGACAAAACTGATCGCCATGGAACCTTCGCCAACAGCGGAGGCTACCCGGCACATGGATCCTGAACGCACATCTCCGGCAGCGAAAACACCGGGGCAGCTGGTTTCGAGCGGATAAGGATCCCGGTGTAGTTTCCATATTTTCTTGAAAGCCGCATAGGTTTTCAGTGATAAACCCGTTTCCAAAAATCCTTTCCGGTCTTTGACGATGTTCAATGTTATCCATTCAGTGATGGGTTTGGCACCGATAAAGATATATAAAGCATCGGCAGGCTTTTTTTGTCTTACGGATACACCCATTGCTGTTAAAACCAGTTCCTCCAGCCGATCTGTTCCTTTGGCCTGTAATATTTCCGTTTTACCAAGAATGTGAATATTCGGCGTTTCGTTGATCTGACTGATCAGATAAGCAGACATGGTGTTAGCTAAGGTTTCCTTTCTGATCAGTATATAAACGTTTTTTGCATATTTCGACAAATGCATGGCGGATTGTCCTGCAGAGTTTCCACCACCGACGATAAAGACCTCTTTGTCTTTGCAGACTTTTGCTTCTGTTATCGCCGATCCGTAATAGATTCCTGCCCCCGTAAAACGTGCGACACCCTCTGTCTCCAATTTCCGGTATTGTACGCCCGTGGTTAGAATTACGCTTCTTGCATTTATAAAAGTCCCATCCTCCAGTTCAATTTTTTTGTATCCGTTTTTTTCCTCCATAGCTATAACGGATGTTGAAGATATAAACTCGATACCCAGCCGTTTTGCTTGTATTAAAGCCCGGGAAGTCAATTCTGCACCGCTGATTCCAGCTGGAAAACCCAGGTAATTTTCAATACGGCTGCTGGTCCCGGCTTGCCCACCAGGAGAGCGTTTTTCAATCAGCAGTGTCTTTAGCCCTTCGGACGCGCCGTAGACTCCGGCAGCAAGGCCGGCCGGGCCGGCTCCGATGATAACCACATCATAAACATCATTCTTTAATTCCGGACGAAGCCCGATTTTAGCGGCCACCTCATGAACCGTGGGTTTAATTAATACCGACCCGTCGTCAAAAAAGATGACTGGCAGATCTTTGGGTGTAAGCCCGTTTAATATCAGCATTTCTTCGGCATTTTCTGTTACGTGGATATCCACCCAATGGTAGGGTACCAGGTTGCCGGCAAGAAAATCCTTGAGCTCATGCGATTGTTGGGAATATTGAAAGCCTACCACTTTAATACCCGTATAACCCGGCCGGTAGGAGTTTTGCCAGTCATTTAACAAACCGTCCAGCAGCGGATAGAGTTTTTCTTCGGGCGGATCCCAGGGTTTCATTAAATAATAATCCAGCTGGACACTGTTGATCGCATTAATCGCTGCATCTTTATCTGCATAAGCGGTGAGCAATACTCTTTTTGCTTCAGGGAAGAATTTCCGTGCGCAGCCAAGAAACATTACACCTTCCATTTCAGGCATTTTCTGGTCCGAAAGGAAAAGCGCAATGGCTTCCCCCTTGTTCCTTAAATCAAGCAAGGTATCTAAAGCTTCCTGGATATGCGTAGTACTCATAATCCGGTAATCTTCACGGTAATAATCTTTCAGGTCCTGTGTGATCGCCCTTAATACGTGCGGATCATCGTCAATGCAAAAAATTATGGGTAGGCTCATATCTTTGATATTTAGATTTATTAAATTTTTTATTGGGTCAGCCATTGACCGGCAGGCAAACTTCAAACACCGTTTGCCCGGACACGGAAGCCAGCCTGATACTTCCCGCATGCTGTTGAATAATACGCTGAACTATCTCCAGCCCCAGGCCGGTTCCGTTTTGAAGGCCCTTGGTAGTGAAAAAAGGCTCAAAGATTTTTTCCTGCAAGGCTGATGGGATGCCCACGCCGTTATCGGTAAAGGAAATGTATACAAAATCATCCTGCCGACGTGTCCTGATCTCCAGCGATCCGGCCTTAACCTCAGCCATCGCATCCAGCGCGTTATCGATCAAGTTAGTCCAGACCTGATTAAGTTCCCCAGCCATGGCATTGATTGGCGGCAACGCAGGATCAAAATCTTCCACTATCTTAACCTGGCCTTGTATCATTTTATGGCGCAGCATGACCAGCGTATTACGGATCCCTTCATGAACATCTGTATATTGCTTATCACGGTTTTGATCCATATGCGTATAAATTTTGACGGAACCAACGAGTTCAACAATTTTATTGGATGCTGAACCGATATCGCTGACCATGCGCGCAATTAACAGGTTGTTATGGATCCAATTCAATACCCCTCTCTTATTGGCTGCCGGCAATTGTTCGACCAAATGTTTCAGATCGGTTAAGCAAACAGCCGATTCCGCCAGGGTTTCTGCGATCGCTGCGGCGGGGATAATCTGCTGCCCGGCAAGCCAGGCCGTTAATTCATCTTCCAATACAGTGCGGTCTTTAAGGCTCAAAGTCGGCGCGGCGAGTTCATTGAGCAACCGCTCGATAAATGCATTGATAAAGGCAACCTTTTCCGGATCAATCCGAAGGCCAACGATGTTCTGAAAGCTTTTGCGGGCGGCCGTTAAATGAATTTTCAGGGAACGGGCATCTCGCAGGATCGCGGCCGCCGGGTTGTTTAACTCATGAGCCAGACTGGCCGATAACTTGCCCAACGCCATCATCTTTTCGTCCTGCTGCTGCCGAGTAGTAAAATCCCTGACCCGGCTGGTCATCACCTGCACCAACGCTTCGGTAAGCTCCAGGTGGTTACAGATCATGTCATTGCCCTTAGTAACCGGGAACGAAAGTAACACGGTTTTTTCCAAAGCCCGGCCGTAACCAAAGTTGATCTTGCCGCGTGAAAAAGGCAAATAACCATTGATAGCTTTCGGGCGGGCCAGCACAAATTCCCTGGCTTCACCATTTTGTAACACATACATGCTGATCCGGCCCGAATACACGATATAAGTAGCATCAACGGGCGTTCCGGGAGTAAATAAGAGCTCTTCCGGCTCCAGGCTATGCTCTAAACTGTTCGCAATGAACCATTCCAGTTGATGGATCGGCACCATTTTAAGTGCTTCGATCGATTGAAGCCAAATTGCGGTGATTTGTTGCATAGTGTTTATTCTGTTAGATTCTGAAATTAAGGGAGATATACGGGTACCACCCTTCGACTGAGTGGCCGGCGAGCACCTGGATCACCGTCAGGCTGGCCGGGGCAAAATATGCCCCGCCACCAACGCCGTGATGCCACCGGTCGTCATTTTGACCGTTAACCCATACACGACCGACATCATAAAAACCCGTGATGCCCAACTGTCCAGGTAGGATATAGCCACCAAGATTTGCAAGCCTCACCCTGGCCTGCAGGTTATTGAAAGCCAGGCGCGGTCCGGCAAACCTATTTTGCAGATACCCCAATAGATTGCCCTGTCCGCCCAGGAAGCCGGATTGATAAAAGGCCGGATTTCCGAAGGCGATACCAACGCCAAGCCGGTCAGACAGTACAAAAATGCCCGCGCTATCCAGTTTTTGATAGTAGGTAAACTCCGGTTTAACCTGCAAAAAAGACCGGGAATCATTGTTCAGGCCAATATAGCCCTGTACCTTCATATCCAGAAAATAGCCCTTAGAGGGTAATACTTTATTGTTTCTCTGGTCGGTTTTATAGTTTAGGACTAATCCCAGGTGGAGCCTGTCCTTATTTAACGTAGTGCTATCGTAAGATCTGACCACTCCCGGTTGGAGGATGGAACGGCCTATATTTACATCCGGGTTCAAATGGTAAAATTGCAGGGATGGGCCGGCACTGATCGAAGCCCCCTTACCCGTTGCCCAGCGCAGTGCCGGTTCGACCTGATAAAGATTGAACCGCGCACGGTAATAGCGTTGGTAATCACCGGTTTTATTTAATGCCGTGGCATTTCCCTGTCCAAAAAAGTTCATCGAATTGTCAGGTGCGTCTGCTGTCGCGTTGATCACCAGGTCAGCTTTGCCGATCGCCTGTACCCATTGCCCGTTGTAGGCCATACCAAATGCATTGGTCGCAAAGGAGCGGGTGATCATCAGTTCCTGAACCGTGGCATAAGGTAGTTTTCGGAACCCGTCCTTACCTGTATACCTAAAGCCTAAACCCAGTAAAAATCCATCATCCCGATTAATAGCGGCCGTTGCCAGCGGCATCCAGAGGTTATAATGATTGGTAGCTAAAAACCGGCTGTTAAGTGTATCCTTTGAAAAATGCGTATTGACCATTTTGGTATATCCCTTTAGGCCCAACGTGTTTTGACTGCCATACAGCACTATTTTATTGTTGGCATGTTGAATATCAAAAGATTTGTTACCCGTACTGTCAACAATCCTTAATTTTATTTTTGAGCTATCGATATTTATTCTGACCTGATCATTTCCGCCCATCAGGTACAACCTGATCTCTTTGGTTATTTCGGGGTGGTAGGTCATATCCAGCAATGCAACTCCTGCCTTTCCGCCGGGACCGCACTTATTAACCAAAATATGCAGTCCCTTTCCGGCAGTGTCGGAAATCAGTACGCACTCATCTTTATCTGTTAACCGCAGGTCAACGATCTTATTGATAAAGCGATAATATTCATCCATCGCCACAGGTAAATTGTCACGTCGCTTTTTAAGCTTTTCAAGCAGCTCCCGGTGACGCAATTCATAGACGCCATCAGGTAATCGCCGGATACCTTCTGCTAGTACTTCATTAGTCTCTGCTTTTACAAAATCATGGACTACCTGCACCCATTCCTCATAGCTGAATTGTGCATCCGGATAGGGCTGAATAAACCTGGTCTTAAATAGCGAATATTTGACATGCGGAATTTTTCCATCGAAATGATCAAGCTGGGGATCCAGCCATGGTAGTTGCGCGATAGAAGGAAAAAGCCCCTCTGTTAAATGGAACACCTGGTCACGGTCGCGGGGAACGGCAACATAGATCTTTTCTTTTCCGTCCCTCGTTGCAGCCCAGCGCCATTGGTCCTCATGCCTGTCCCAGTCGCCAATCAGCAGATCGAGCATCCGCGCCCTCAATACTTCCTTTTTATCTATTCGGTTATCAAAGTTTGAATAGACGGCTTTGAGCATTTTAAAGGTGTTGTCGGACGCCCCAGCCGGTTCACGTTCTTCCATCAGCACCAGGCGGCCTGCAAAGTCAGCACTAAATGTACCCATCACTGGATCCGCGGCAAGCACCCCGATCACCGGATTAGCATGCGGAACTCTTGCGGCCACGGCTAAAGGGGGCACGATCAGTGCTGAATAAGGATGCTGCCCGCTGTATTCGTCGTCAACCCAATCCACGGCAAAGGTCTGCCGCAAATTCTCCGGGACTAACATATCTGGAATTTTCTCCACGCTGCGGATAACCCATTCTTTGCCCGTCTTATCGATCATTCTGATCGATCTGGTTTCCATGCCACCGCCAAATTTTTCGGGTGTTAATCCCCCGAATAAACGAGATATCCTGATCACGGGGAGTTTGACGGTTGCGGCCCATTCCTTACGGTAATTTTCCCCGAACAGCCAACGGTGGATGCCCCTGACTTGATCATAGGATGCATGTACCTTGATCATTACGCTATCGGGAAAATTGGCATCGGGAGAAACCTTAGTTATCCCCTGCCCGAAAGCGTTGCCTACACCTGCGGCTAAAAGCAATAATATGGATCTCTTTAACATGGTGCTGAATTTCTAAGGAGAAGCCAAAGGTCATGCCTGTATTTATAATATTGACTATGAACTACTTACACCCAAATGCCACAATTGCAGGAAACGATATACCGCTGACATTACGGTAATTTAGCGATATAAAAACAATCGCTGTCTAAATTTTATAGTTCTGTTACTGAGCCAATCGTAACAGTTTGAAGTGAATATTCCTGCTATGAAATGCGGCAACTTAAACCACGGATCAAAGCTAAAAACGCAAATTTCCCTGGTTCTTAACTTCCCCCCCAGGGCGTTGATATTTGGACAATCCCCTTCGGTTTCTTGAAATAGCGTTAGGGCAACGATCCATGCTGTTTGGTGTAAGGTTCTGTTTTCCAGCAATTTATACTACGGCATTGCCTTTGAATAATTGGCTGCAGGAAAATCAAATATGATGAAAGGAATTTTACCATATCACGTACCATGGAAAATAAGGAAGTATCTGCTGCGATTGCCCTGGTCGAAGCACATCTGGCACTTTGGGGCGAGGCAGATCCAATAAAGCGTTTGGCTTTAGCCAGAAATATTTATACGGAACAGATCAGGGTATTTGATCCTAGCGGGATTTTAAGCGGCCATGAGGAGATCAGCGGTTTTATTGGCGATCTGCTGTCAAATAACCCGGGCTTCAAATTCGGCATCGCCAAACCGGTGGAGGTTCATCATCAGCAGGCGCTATTGTCCTGGCAGTTCGGACCGTCATCAGATCCGGGTCAAATTTCCGGGCAGGACATTTTTACGATTTCAAAAGGACGCATCAGTTCTTTACTGGTATTTGTACACGGTATCACACAGGAGGAAGTAGTCAATTAAAATAGATCAGGAAAAATGCAAGATTTAAATCAATCTGCGAATGGGCTTAAATCATTTTCGCTCTACAACATTGCTTTTACCGTACCCGGGATGCCTTACGAAGCGGCTACCAGTCTTCGTAGATGGAAAGGCGGGATCCTCATCATCAGAACAGCCGTAACAACACTGGCCATCTTTACACATAATAGACTTTAGATTTATGAAAGATCTTGCAGAATTTTTATCGCGTTTTCAATTTGGATTTACAGCTTCATTCCATATTATCTTCCCCTCGCTGTCAATCGGTCTCGCCTGGTTCCTTGTCCTGATCCATGGATTATATCTTAAAACAGGGAAACCAGTTTATTTCAGCCTTTACAAATTTTGGTCATCGATTTTTGCCTTGAATTTTGCGATTGGCGTGGTAACAGGGATCTTTATGTCCTTTCAGTTTGGCCTGAACTGGTCACGGTTTTCTTATGCTGCCGG
Source organism: Mucilaginibacter sp. P5_A6 (assembly GCF_056400585.1). Taxonomy (NCBI): domain Bacteria; kingdom Pseudomonadati; phylum Bacteroidota; class Sphingobacteriia; order Sphingobacteriales; family Sphingobacteriaceae; genus Mucilaginibacter; species Mucilaginibacter sp. P5_A6. The sequence continues at coordinate 80,845 of NZ_JBFUKZ010000021.1, forward strand.
TCCGGTTCTAGGTAGCATCATCGGCATGGAAGTGATCACCGCATTCTTTCTGGAGGCAGGCTTTTTGGGCATTATGCTGTTGGGCTGGAACCGGATAAAGCCTGGGGTTCATTTTTTTGCCACATTTATGGTGGCTTTCGGTACGCTGATCTCAGCCACTTGGATCGTGGGTGCCAATTCCTGGCTGCAAACCCCGGTCGGTTATGCGGAACATAACGGGCAATTCTTTATTACCCAGTGGTGGCATGCGGTCTTTAATTCGGCATTCAGGATTAGGTATCCTCACATGCTGTTGGCCTCGCTCTTTTCGTCCGCATTTTTGATCGTTGGCATCTCCGCATGGTATCTCCTGCGAAAGCGCCATTTGGAATTTGCCAGGATGGATTTTTCAATTGCTATAGCGGCAATTACGATACTGATTCCTTTACAAATGTGGATCGGCGATACCCTTTATGTAAAAAATGTCCGTCTTTCAGCCTGCCAAAACACAGGCACTCGAGGGCTTTTGGGAAAACACGCCAGATGCGCCTTACCTCTGGAGTAAAGGACTTTTGAAAGTGTAAATTACTGATTACCAATATATAAGAATCAAGGTTCACAACCCTAACTCTCCTAAAAAGGTGCATTGAAAAATGCGCTATACCTTTTGTCTGTAGCTGTAATTTTTTTAATATATCCAAGAAAAACGGTTCAAAAGTAATCCGGTCAAGGCGTATTAAAACTCAAGACATTAAGCCCCCTCACCTTATTTTATAAAGCCTTTAACTTTCAAATCTAGGATTATTGGCTCAATAAGCCGTAAAAAGGCTTCTAAGTGTTCAAAGTATTCCCGCTCAGGGGTACATCAAAATAATGTAGAAGGCTGCAAGTTAGATACTTACAGCCTTTCTTTTTTTGCTTGCATACGTATTCACATACACTATTTTAATAATTTAGCCGACCAAAGTCGGTGTTGAACGCGCCGGCTTTTACTTTACACATTTGTTAACCAGCAAGCTCAATTTTTCTAATCATCTCAATGGTTCTTTTTGAAGAAATAGAATTTCTTAATTGGCTTGCCAATAAATCGGCTGTCTGCTTTAAATCCTGTTTCTTTGTTAACTTTTTCAATTTTGGCCGACCATCGGTAATGTATACTACTTTCATATTTGCTCTTCTAACTTAATTTGCTCAAAAAAACGCTTCGCTGTTCGGCTATCCAACCGCCGCAATTTAATTGCCAAAAGGTCGGCGGCCTGTTTTAGCTCTTCTTTTTTAGTGACTCGTCCCATCTTATTGGCGATAACCGGAGCAATTTTTGTGATATAAATAAAACAGTTAACGTTTTTAGGTTTGCAATCGATTGCGAATTTTAATATCAAAAAGCTCGTCACAGTTCTTTAGTAAGGTTTTAACATATCAATAAAAATTTAAACTGGGCCTCAGCTGTTCGCTAAGTCAAAAAATAAATGGATGTTGGTTCAACTGGTAATTGTTGGAACATTATTCAAAATAAGCATTTCAAACATACCGCGTTGAACTATATTCCAAGGGATGAAACTATATTAACTTAAAAAAAGGGAGGGTGCAAGGATGAAAAAAATATAGACCAAATGTGCAAACATATACAATAATCTATAAATAAGACTGTTACATAAATTACCTGAACTCTTCCAGGTAGTTTTGGGTATTGCGGTGAGTTTTAAATTTGCTATCTTCACTTAACAAAACGCTCAATTTTTGCAACGAGAAAAAACCGCCGCTCCTATACCTCTACCATCGCTTTAATTACTCCGTTCGCCGGATCGAGCCAGCTTTCAAACTCATCTGCGACCGCGTCAAATTGCACACGATGTGTAATATAATTAGACGGTTGAACCAAGCCTTTTTTCATGGATGCAATAACATGCTCAAAATCTTCCCTTGTAGCGTTACGGCTGCTCATTAAAGTGGCCTCGCGCTTGTGAAATTCCGGGTGGCTAACACTAATATCTCCTTTTTGCAAACCAACCAGAACATACCTGGCTCCATGCGCCATATAATGAAATCCGCTATTAATTGCTTTTAAGCTGCCTGTGGCATCTATCACCACTGTAGGCATATCTCCTTTTGTTATTGTGGCCAGTCGTTCCAGTACATCTTCGGTAGATACATTTATAATATGATCTACCTGCAGTCTGTCCCGGCAAAATTCAAGCCTTCTTATGTTAAGGTCCATGGCAATTACTTTAGCTCCTGCAATGCGGGCAAACTCCATTATTCCGAGGCCTATTGGCCCGGCTCCCATCACCAATACATATTCGCCAGGTTTTACACCCGCCCGCCTGATCCCATGGGCCCCAATGGCTAATGGTTCTACCAATGCCAGTTCATCATAACTTAAACCATCACCGTGTACCAGTGAATACGTTGGTACATTCAGGTATTCGGCCATTCCTCCGTCCACATGAACGCCACAAACATTAATTTTAGCACAGCAGTTAGGCTTTCCTAATCTGCAGGCAATACAAACACCGCAGTTAAAGTATGGGATGAATGTAACTATCTCCCCTTTTTCAAAACCGGGCGCGCCGTTAGGCTCAACCAACTCACCTGAAAGCTCATGCCCCAGAACGCGTGGATAATTAAAATAGGGCTGTGTACCCTCAAAAGCATGCAAATCGGTACCGCAGATACCTATTCTTCTGATCCTGATCTGGGCATAGCCTTCTTCTATTGCCGGCTTTTCACGATAACTGAGTGCCATTTTTCCAGGCTCTTCACAAACTATTACTTGCATATTATTTATTTTAAAGCTGGAAGATCTGTTCCATCATTACCCACTTCTCCCCTTCTTTCGCCCAGGGTAAGGGCTGTTGGAATTTCCACATTAATTGTTCCCATTCCTGTACTTTAAGGTTACCTGCATCCATTAACGCTTTTCTTTCCGCTACATACTGGTCACTGGTTTCCATGATCATAAACAAACGGTTTCCTGTGCGATAGATCTGCATATTCTTAATTTCTGCATCCAGGATACTTTTTCGTATTTCAGGCCAGCCATTTTCAGCTTTATGCCAATGTTCATATTCAGCTATTAGTTGTGGATCATCCTTTAAGTCGAGAGCCAAACAGTATCTTTTCATAATAGTATTTAATTTTTATAAATAGGCTGAGGCATATGCCTTATCAATTAATCCCCGTTCTTTCATTTCATTCCAGAATGTTGCCGGGATTTTTAAAGAAGCCACCGCAACATTCAGTGCCACTCTTTCGGCATTGGTTGTATTCAATGCAATACTTTTAACGCCCGGCGCCTTTAATCCAAAAGCCACACATGCATCTGCCGGTTTAATTTTATGATCTGTACACAGCTGATAAAACATCGCCCGCCAATGATGTAAGCCACTATCTTTTATCGGATCAGTCATTCGATAGTTATAATAATGCGATCCTGTTAAAAAACCTCCATTGAAAACAGCAGAATTGATGATCAACGTTCCCTGTTTTTCAAGCTCCTGCATAAATTCAACCAATTCACCAGGGTGGCTGTGAATGGTCATACTGTTAGCTATCATGACCCAATCCAGCTTTACCTCATGAGTTATTTTTTTTATGATCCGCCAATCCTTCGAACCTACACCAATGCCCTTCACTTTACCGTCCCGCTTTAATTCATTCAGCGCACGGTAAGCGTCCAATATATCCCGGTAACGTTGTGTTTGTTCCAGCTCATCTTTAGCCGCAGTAAGGTATTCATCAGGGTCATGTACAGATACAAGTTCTGCACAGTAATCACCCAGAAGCTCATTCCCCTGTTCATAGCATTCCAGGATGCCTTCATAGCTTATTTTTTGCACCGCATCATATTTCAGATCCCGCCAAACGCCAGGCTCAAAAGTAGGTTCGGCTGTTTTTAATTCTGTACGCAGCCAGCCCAGTTTATTGCTGATAAGCACCTCCGAAGGTTTTACATTCAATTGCGTTAACGACTTTCCCAACGATTCCAGTGCGAGTCCGGCGCCATACTTACCGGCTGAGTCAAATACAGCTGGTTTAGGGGAACACCTCACACTTTCAGCAACAATAGCGCATTTAGCCTCATCAGAAAGAGCTACATATAAATTTCCTAAACCACTGGTTCCAAAAATTACTTTGGGTAAATTGATTTCTTGCATGTTAGAAATGGTTATTTTAAAGGATAGCTGAAACCGGTAAATCTTCAGCCTTCACTTTTACCCGATGACCTTTAAATCCAAAAACTGCCACCACCACAAAACAAAGCAATGGTACCACATAGCCATATTGAATATTGCCTGTCGCATCGCTGATATAACCAAACACCCTTGGCAAAACGGCTCCGCCGACAATTGACATAATGATCAGGCTACTGCCAAATTCTGTATCAGCCTTTAACTCTTTTATACCCAGCGCAAAAATGGTTGGGAACATAATGGACATAAAAAAGCAGATACCGATGACCGTGTAAACGGTTACCATGCCATGACCTAAAATGGCGACAATGCTAAGTAAGATATTGATGCCCGCATAAACTGCCAGCAAAACCGATGAACTGTAATACCGCATTAAAAACGTACCAATAAATCTGCCGATCAAAAATGCAAAACCGCATATACCTAAATAGTCGGCCGCCTTTACTTCTGTAACGCCGGCAGATTTCGTTGCATACAGGATAAACAAACTGAACACACAAACCTGCGCGCCCACGTAAAAAAACTGCGCAGCTACCCCCCATGCTAAATGGCGGTGTTTTAAGGCATGGAAAATGTTTTTACTGGCTGTATGCCCTTCATGCTGCTGAATCTTGGGCAGGCGGGTAAAGGCAAACACGATGGCGATGATCACCAGTACGCTACCGAGTATAAAATAAGGCATTTTCACGGAAGAGGCTTCGGCGGCAAGCGCTAGTTTGCGGCCTTGCTCTGTCATTACACCCAATTGTGCCGGAGTATAACCTTTGGTAAGTATAATACGTGCGCCAATTACAGGCGCCAATGTTGTAGCCAGTCCGTTAAATGATTGCGCAAAGTTAAGCCTTTGTGTAGAGGTTGCGGGATCACCTAATGAGGAAGCATACGGATTGGCGGCTGTTTCTAAAATGGTCAATCCGCAGGCAATGATAAACAAGGCTACAAGGAAAAACGTGTACTGCTGCGTATTGGCGGCCGGTATAAATAAATAGGAACCAAACGCAAAAATAAGCAGGCCCGTTATAATACCTGTTTTATAGCCGTATTTTTTCATAATAAACCCCGCCGGCAAAGCCATCAAAAAATAGGCTATAAATACGGCCGAATCTACCAGCGTAGCCTGAACGGTTGTCAGGGTAAATGATTTTTTCAGGTGTGGTATCAATATGGGGTCAAGGTTATGCGCAAAACCCCATAAAAAGAACAAACTGGTAATCAATATAAATGGGAAAAGACTTTTATTCTTTGTCATGATCAGATATTAAACAGCCCCTTCAATTTTTAAAACAAACGCATCTTTACCGGGGGCCTGTTCCGGCAATTTTACTTTGAGGCCTGCTGTGGTTTGCTCAAAACTCAAATTACCATTTCCAAGCAAACTTACCTTGCTTACCTTACCCGCCTCATTACCTGCTAACTTTTTAATCAGGGCTTCGTTTCCTGCCGGCCAACCCAACATTGTGGCATAAAGGCTTTTACCTTTTACAGTAAACCTGATATCTTCGGCCACGAACGGCTTCCCCTTACCCTCGTTAAAGCCCTGCGCGTTGATTGGCGCTGCCGATTCTATTGCCGGGCCTTCCCCAAATACTTTCCAGGGGCGGGTACCATAAATCGCTTCGCCGTTAACCTGCATCCACGCTCCTATGTTTTCAACTACCGCGCGTTCTTCGCTGTCGATAGTGCCGTCGCCACGTACAGGAATATTTAACAATAGGTTACCGTTTTTACTGACAATATCAACAAGGGTATGTACTACAGTTCTGGCACTTTTATAACCTTTGTTATCAAATATGCGGCGATCATAGTGCCAGCTACCGATACAGGTATCCGTTTGCCATGGCAAAGGTTCTATCTGGTTGCTTTGTCCGCGTTCTATATCCCATATCATGCATTTACGCTGCTGCTCATTCAATACTTTACCAAACAGTGCCGCTTGTAGTTTACCGTGTTTTTTGATACTGGTATTGTACATATGCGCCGCAATTTTCAACCCTACGTCGCTTACCGGCCAAAGGGGTAGTGCGGTATCATCAAAATAAATCAGTTCTGGGCCGTACTTGTCAATCAATTCTATAGTGCGGTTCAAAAATTTATCGCAGTAGGCTTTATTAGGTACGCTGGCCCCATTACCCCAATCCCAATGGGAGCCCATGCTGTTGTCATCAAGGCTGTCTTTACTCAGGGGATGGTTTTGCGCATACAATTCCTGCGGATCATAGCCATTCCACCATTTACCTGCGCCATCCGCTTTGGTAAGCTTACCATCATAAGGTATGCCCGCGTATGGTCCGGTTTTATCAGCGCGCTGGGCAACCTCGAACCAGGTCCAGGGGTGCGATGCATGCACACTGACGCCAAAAGGCAGACCCTGTTCTTTAGCAGCCTTGGCCCAGCCGCCAATCAGATCTTTTTTGGGGCCAAGCTTGGTAGAGTTCCAGCTCTGGTATTTACTATCATACAAATCAAAGTTATCATGATGATTAGCCAGGGCCATAAAGTATTTAGCTCCTGCCTTTTTGTATAAAGCCACCAATTCTTCCGGATTCCAGTTCTCAGCCTTCCAATCGTTAATCACATCCTTAAAACCAAATTTCGAAGGGTGTCCATATTTTTGGATATGGTATTTATACTGGTCGCTGCCTTCCTGGTACATGCCGCGGGCGTACCAGTCACCACGTTCGGCCTGGCATTGCGGCCCCCAATGCGCCCAGATGCCAAATTTGGCATCGCGGAACCAATCCGGAACCTGGTACCCGGCCAATGAATCCCATGTTGGCTTAAACTGCCCGGCGGCAATGTCGGGATTTGAAGGGGTTTGCAACAGATTGTTAGCATAAAGTTTAGACAGGTATAAGGAAGATATCCCTGTGGCCAAGCCTTTTATTAGTGTTCTTCTTTTCATAATTGGGGTTGGTGATTATTAATAAATAGCTATACTGATCTGCTATACAAATGAATAGCCGGACGATTAAGTAAAATTCTATAAGTCACTGTATATCTATAATTGGTTGATCAGCAATACACATTGTTTGCATCTATAATTGATAAATCAAATTTCATTTAAATTATATTTAAATAGTTGATCTAATGGGACTTTTTTTTATACAAAACCGACATTTTGTTTATTATTGTTCTGTCGAAAGCACGAAACCTGTTCTGGACGACGCAATTAGAAATACACAGAAAGGCATCCTTACAGATGAAACAATAATTTTATAATAGCTTACCTGCTGCACATTATGATTAAAAGAGTATTAAAACATACGTTTACGCTATTGAATGTAGATCATGTGAACCTTGGCACGAAATGGAATTATAAAAACGTGATTAGTCCGTATTTCAGACTTTATTACATCGATGCCGGTGCAGGTGAAATTTCAGATATTTCAACAACGCTGAACCTCGAGCCCGGATTTCTATACATGATACCAAGTTTCACTTTGTGCAACCTTGCTTGCCAAAATCACCTGAGCCAGTATTTTATACAGTTTTTTGAGGAGTCATCCGATGGTATCTCCTTGTTCGTCAACAACCGGTCTATTTTTAAAGTAAAAGCAACAACAGTTGATACCTTGAATTTTGCCCGCTTATTGGAAATAAACCCTGGCAGGGGTATCAACCGTTCTGACAATCCCAGGATATACGAAAAAAACATCTTTTATAAGGAGTATCAGGAACTTAATAATCGGCAAAACATGGCGACTTTTACAGAGACCCATGGCATTCTTTTGCAATTGGTCTCCCGCTTTTTAACACYGGAAATATTCAAACATAAAGAAGTCGGCCACATACCGGTTAAAATCCTTAATGCGATCAGCCATATCCAATTGAACCTGCACCAGGAGTTGTCAGTAACCAATCTGGCCGAAAGAGCGAATCAGCATACCGATTATTTCTCACGCTTGTTTCAACAGTACACCGGTGAAAGGCCCTTAAAATATATCCATGAAAAAAGAATTGAACGGGCTCAATACCTGATGGTTACCACTCAGCTGACTTATGCAGAAATTGCTGTTCAAACCGGCTTCGAAAATATATTTTATTTTTCCAAAATATTTAAAAAGGTTACCGGTATGTCTCCCGGTAATTATAAAAAACAAATTGATTTTGTCCGTTTTTAGGTTCCCAAGCAGTTTTGGGAGCATCAACCTTATACCATATTTCTTCCTCATCATTTCTCCGGTCAAAAGTCAGCATGGGCATTCCGGAGCCATTGGCAGCAAATTAAGAAATTTGCCGAAAAAGGGTATACCTCTAACTACGGAAATAAGGTAGCGATAATCCAAACTATGCCGACACGTATAGTGATTATTATGTCACCAGAGGCCGATTAATAATCTATAAGTAGATTATACTAAAGATCAAACTTAATACCACAACGTAAAACAACTCCGTTACGCTATATTGAACCGAAGATCAATTCATGGATGTTCAAAGAATTCCCCTTGTGGATCACCAAAATCGTAAAGAAAATAGTTATTAAAAGCCCCGCAACAGGCATTCCCTCTTGGTTTCTTTCAATGATATACGAAGGTCGCCGCTTATTCTGCTCGCCAATAAAATAGCTAACGGCCGATTTTCGCCTTATCCGGAACCTATCCGCGTAATATTCGTTATCCCAATAATTCAAACCTTATGTTTAAAATAAGTTTGAAATTTTTCTTTAACTAACGTACCATTAATGAGATTTTTCATAAATAAAATTGGAATGACCCTTATAAGTGAATCTGCGTATCCTGCGGGTGATTTTATTCCAATTTTAATTTTATTAGTTTTTGAGGATCAAAAATAGGTCATGGTTAGTTTTTGACTACAGTTTCTGGCTTAGTACCGGTTTTTAGTTCCTCTTTCACAGGATCTGCTGGTTTGGTATCCTTAAGAACTATCCCGACATCTCCCGATTTTGGTTTCAGTGAGTTAACCTCTAAAGTTAATGCTTCATTTTTACTTGTCCATTCTTTTTGCTGAGCCTGTAATCCATTAATATCCGTAGTTAATTGTGTTATCTTAGCTGTCTGGCTTTCAATGGTTATATTCCTTGCAATAAGCACCTCTTTTAAACTGTCTGCCTTATTTTCAAGTCGTTTGATTACTTCATTATGGGCATCTGTTGCACCTTCCATCCTTGCTAATTTTATTTGTAACTGAACCAAACTTTCATTCTTGACGACCAATGTTTTTTCAAGACTATCCGCCTTTCGCGTTAACAGTTCAATTCTTTCTTTTTTGCTTTGTGCGCTTACACTTATACCCGCTACCACCATGCCAATCATTAAGATGGCTACTTTTCCACTTTTCATGTTAATTAAATTTAATTGCCACACATTAGTTATATATCTATTTATTCAAAATCAGCGTATTAAAAACGGTTGAAATGAATGGAAGTATCGGGTGATAAATGAAAGCGGAATAATAGAATACCTTCTTACTTTTTTAACATTTTGAAAAATTAATTGTTTACGGATTTATCAGTTTTTATCACACAAAATCCTGCTTTTGCATGACCATAATTCTCCGGGAAAACATCTGTGAATAATTGTACGCCTATCGATTTGAAGAGCCTGATTTGACGTCGGAAAAATGATCCTTTATGCATCATGCAGAAAGATATTCTATAGCAGTCAAATTCCTGACGTTTTAAAATCAGAGAGAAAGGTTGCTTTCTTATGAGCTTTAATCTACCGAAATCGACTCATTTTGTCAGATAGAGCAGCCAAACGCTCCAAATCTTCGATAAATGGTTCGATTCTAATATGTCAAGAAACAACAACGTCCTCCTGATTCTCAGGAAGACGTTGTTGTTTATTAGCGTTCTCTATTATTTGGCGGGAGTTATAACAATATTCCTATAATCAATCGGCCCATGATCCCCCTGGATCAATATCGGGCCAGGTTCTCCTTCCATGCTGTTTATTGCACCGCCGGTTATGCCTGGGATTACCTGATCACATATTACCGTTTTTCCATTGGCTATAATAGTTACCATTCTGCCAACCAATGTAATATCGTAATACTGCCACTCTCCCGGATTTTTCGCCATCATTTTACTGGGCGGCAGGAAGCCATAGATTGAGCTGAACTGGTTGTTAATAGGCTCAGGGTCGCCGCTTTTTGTATCGATGATCTGCAACTCATACCTGCCCCGTAGGTAAACGCCGCTGTTGCTTCCCTGCGGGTACCTGAATTCAATATGAAGTTTAAAATCGGTAAAAGTTTTATCGGTTATAAGGTTGGCTCCCGAATGCGGGCTCCTCAAAATACCACCTTCCGCTATCCATTGATTTTTACCATCTGCATGCCAGCCCTTAACATTTTTTCCGTTAAACAATTTCACCGGCGCCCCCCAAACCGGGCTTTTAGATCTAATAAGCAACGGCGCGCGAACACCCGTAAATTCATAGGTAAGGCCATCGGTATAAACCATGGTGCCTTTTAGTTTATCGCCGTTAACTTCAAATTGAAAATCCATGTTTCTCTTCCCTTCTTCCCATTGCGGAGGAATAGAAAAGCTGTATTTACCATTATCAGGTTTGACCTCTGAAATAGGACGTGCGCTTCCAAAAGCATATACAAAACGACCAATCAGCGTATGTGTACCGGATTTCTGCACCTCCAGCCAGGAGGGTAAATTTTTACCTGCTTTGGTGATCGTAATATTCCACCTGCCAATCACATCAGGGTCTTTCTTCGGTTCCGTTTCACCGGCGGATGTTTTAAATGCCGTAAAAACAAATAAACACAGGATAATTTGTATCTTAAAAAAATGGTAAATTGACTTATTGCCTAATATTGATAAGTTTTTCATATTCTATTTTTAACAATTTATTGTTTCAAACTTTAATATACACTTGTAATGACAGGTTGAAAGGTAGTTTTTTTATTTTTCATTATCCAAAAAATTTGCCTGATTAGTACTTTCTATGGCATATCCCCCCGCACCTGATGAACCAGGGATCCCATTTTTTTCAGAAAGCGCCATAATTGGTTTGCGATGCCAGTAATTTGCCAGTAAAGAACCTGTAATGTTCATTAACGGGCCAAATACGGCCGCGGCTAAACCAACGGTTGCAACTTTACCCATCTCTTTAGCCAAACCCGATGCCAGGCCGCCATTTTGCATACCTACCTCTATCGCCATTGTACGACAATCGCGTTCATCCATTTTAAACAGCCGGCCAGCCCAGTAGCCCAGGGTATAGCCCATCAGGTTATGGATTAATACCAGTAAAACCAGCATGAAACCAATGTTAAGCAGGCTGCTTCGCCCGGCGGCAGTAATGATCACAATAATAAATGCAATACCGAACATTGATACAATCGGCATAACGCTCTCCAGCCACTTTGCTCTTTTAAGCAGGTACTTATTAAACACAATACCAGCTCCAATTGGTAATATCACCATTTTGGTAATATCCCACATCATTTTTAACATATCTATTTTAACGAAAGTACCGCCAAGCAATTTCATCAATAACGGTGTTAAAAATGGCGCAAGCATGGTAGAAACGGCCGTAATAGTAATGGATAAGGCCAGGTTGGCCTTTGCCAGGTACGAAACAACATTTGATGCCATTCCATTTGGCGAACAACCGATTAAAATTATACCTGCGGCAATTTCAGGTGGAAAACCACTTAGTTTGGCTAATGTGAATCCCAACGCCGGCATGATCAAAAAATGGCTGAATACGCCAATAAATACACCCTTAGGCATTTTTATTACGCCTGCAAAATCTTTAATACCCATAGATGTGCCCATGCCAAACATAATAAGCTGTATAAGCGGTGTAATGAGCATAGCCAACGTGAAACCGTTTATCTGAATAAAATACTGCGGATAATATAACGCGGTAGTAACCGCGGCAAATATAATAAGCGTATAAGAGAAGCCTTTTAGCAGCGTAAATCCCCGAAAAGAAATTGCCAGCGTTATAAAAAAAGCGATGAGGAACGGTCCGGCCTGTTCAATACCTCCACGGCAAAAGCAGGCGACCAAAATAAGCAGGCATATCATAGATAATCCTGCTACAATTTTATAAATGTTGAATTTATTCAATTCTTTACAGTTTAGTTTTGTATAACTACCAGGTCCTTTTTTCCATGAACGCGTCTAACTGCGCACGTGTCATTTTTACTTTATTGGGGCTTTGGTCAAGCCATTTCAAAAATGCATCCTGGATGGGCGTTGTCCACTGGCTGTCAATTTCGCCTGTACTATATGTGCCGGATTTAAGCATAGCGTGTCCAAATTCATCCCGCAGCGCTATAAATTCGGCAGTGGCGATGACCTTTTCTGCCAGGTGAGCAGGTATAAACAACACACCTTCTTTTTCGGAAATGACCAGATCGCCTGGCATCACAATGGCATGCCCTATTCTTATGGGGGTATTAAGCCCCATTAGTACCATCTCTTCTAAATAGGACGGATCAAAGTCACGAACGAATGCATTGAAACCCGGGATGCTTTTTAAACCCTGAAGATCCCGCGCCGAGCCATCGAAGATCACTCCGTTACCTGATTTACTGAATATTGAGCTACCCAAATTGTCGCCTATTAATGTTCCTCCTTTTATTTTTCCAAAACCATCGGCTACGTAAACATCACCCTTTTGTAGTAAATCAATAGGCCATGCATTGGTGTTACCCTTTCTGCCTTGCTTAATACCTCGTTCTTTAATGTTTTTTTCTACGTCGGGCCGGCTGGGCATAAACACCGCTGTTACGGCACGGCCAACTACTGGAATGTCATCGTTCACCATTTTCCAGCCGCTTTCAAACTGATTATTGTAACCTTCATTTCGCAATACAGTCCAGGCCTCTTCAATGCCAATGTTTTTGGCACGTGCAAGCAGATCATCCGGTATTTTGGGGCGGCCATCATCAAAACGCTCCCCTTTCCACTCCGACGTATAAAATACCAGTTGCTCTTTTGGTATCGTTTGCGCAGTGCTACTTGTATAAAACAGTAATATTGGCAAGCAAATTTTTAAAACACTTCTCATTTGGTTATATAGGTTAAAATTGGTTACTGAACTCTTGCAATTGACTTTGCAGCTATTTTTGGCGGCACTATGGGCATAGCAATACCATTTAAATCATACATTATTTTCCCGGCACGAATAGTCATTTCGCATTCTAACTTCTTATCGGCAACAATCTTGTAGCCGGTATAGTCAAACAATCCAAATTTACCTTTACGGACATTCAAAATGGCAACATCAGCATCTGAGCCAATAGAAAGGTTTCCCAGCTCTTCGTGTTTAATTTCTTTTGCCGGGTTTGAAGTAGTGGCTTGTATTACATCGTATATGGTCATACCTATATTAAGAAATTTAGACATAGTAGTTAGCATATCCTTCATTGCATTGTTCATGCTTCCCGAATGTATATCCGTACTGATCGAATTTGGAAAAAAGCCGTCTTTTGCGGCTGGTATGGCCTGGGAAAAAGTAAAACTGATACCACCATAACCAACATCGAAATAAATACCCCGTTTGCGCGCTTCCCACACAAAGGGTTTTATTTTTTGCGCTTTCAGATCAACAATATACTCTCTGTCATCAAACTGCCCAAAACAATGTGTAAAAATATCACCGGGGCGTAAATGCTGTGTAAACAGTTCCTGGATAGATAACGGCGGATTACTACCACCAAAATCAATCATAACCGGCAAACCGCCAGCCATATTCCCTGCTTCAACGGCACGGTCAACAGCAACCCATTCATGGCCTTCATAATGCGCAACTTTAAAACCCACAACGTAATTTCGATAACGGCGAGCCAATAACGCAGACATTTTAGCATCCATATCGTTTGAGTTTTGCTCATAGACACCACGCATGCCTTCGCCCACAATGTTTATGAAAGCCAGTACCCTTGTTTGTGATTGATCAATTGTTTGTGCCTTAAATGTGGGGAAAGTACGCCAACCCGAACTGCCTGCATCAACTACCGTAGTAACCCCATTGCGAAATGTGAAACCATCAGGAGGCAAAGCCTGGTTACCGTTTTCATACTGGTGATCTGGTTCGGTACCGAAAAAATTATGGGTATGGATATCAATCAACCCCGGTGTAACATATAAGCCGGTAGCGTCAACAACCTGTAGGCCCTGTGTCGGGTCAATATTTTTTACAATCAGTGCAATTTTGCCGTCTTTTATAGCTATATCCATATCGGCATCGATGTTGTTTTTCGGATCTATTACATGCCCTCCTTTAATTACTATATTATAGGACTGTGCCTTTAAATCCATAATAGTCGAGCTCAAGGCTACTATCATTAAGAGTATATATTTTTTCATTTTAAAATGGTTTAACTTTAATAATGCAGAAAACTTAAGGCTATATTTATCCTGTCAGAGCAGGAATAACCTGTTCTGTAAAGCAATAATTAATGTAAATCAGCTTAAACTGCCTGTTGTAAAATAACCTTAACCCGGCTGGCAACTACATCTACCTGGTCGGGCCTTAACAATACTACACCAATAACCAGCGTGTCATTATCCCTGTTGGCAACTATGCTTGGCGTACCGCTTTTAAGGGCGGCAAGTACATCTTTCGGGTCTGTTTTTATTTTGGTTTTATCCCAGGTAACGTGTAAGCTTGGAAACGCATTGGCCGGCCCGGGGTCAACAACTATTTTAGTTTTTACTGTAGAAATGGTTTCTAACTGGTTACCAATATGCTTTGCGCGTTGCAGCCAGTCATCCCACTCTTTACGGTGATCTTTTTCGAGGTACGCTTTTAGGGCCGCGTACATGCCAAACATTTCCTCTTTATTCACCTTCATCGGCCGGCCTATCGGCGCTTCATTAGGACTGTGATTAAGCCGGGCGGCAGTTATGAGATCTTTACGGCCGAATAGTATGCCTGCGCTTTGAGGTCCGTGAATCATTTTACCACCCGAAAAAGTAACTAAATCAAATCCCATTTTTTGAAATTTAAACAGGTTCTCCACCGGTGGTACGTCTGCTGCCGCATCTAAAAATGTAGGGATGCTGTTTTTTTTTGCAATTTTTAAAAACTGCTCATGCGTAATGCTGCTTTTTTCGGCGGCATTGAAAAATAAAGCCATCACTGTATTGCTGTTTATTGCGTTTTCCATACTCTCGGGGCCTTCTACTTCAATGATCCTTGCCCCTGTAGTGCTTACCGCCTGATCAAACAGGTACCGGTGTGTTTTCTGCATAATAACTTCAGGTCTGGGTCCCGGCAGGTTGGGCAGTTGCTTAATTTTATCCTTATCAGTACCCGTTATAGCTGCTGCTGTACCTAAAAGTATAGCGCATGAAGCCCCCGATGTTACCATAGCTGCTTCGGCATGAAGCATTTCAGCAATCCTCGCTCCTACTTTGTCTTGCAACTCATACATGTTGGCAAAATCATGCGATGTTGAATTAATAGCCTCCAATACCTCTGGCAGCATTAATGAACCTGATAAAAAGGTCATGGTTACCCCGGCATTAATAACGGGGGTAACACCAAGTTCTTTAAAAAAATCCCGCTTAGGGGGTGCTGTTGACGTCGGAGTAGCATTTAAAGTAGCAGCTTTGGCTACAAATCCACTGGTTAATGGTAATAAGGTAAGGCCTTTTAGTATATCTCTACGTTTCATATAAACCCGTATAATTTAATTGATACTATATATATGCGATACAATCCATTTCAACCAACGAATTACCCGGAACACCGCCCTTTGCCACGGCTACTGTAGTACGTACCGGTGGATTTTTACCAAAACGGCCTTTATAAACCTCGTTCATACCCTGGTAATCAGCAATATCATTCAGGAACACGGTTACTTTTAATACCTTTTCCATTGATGAGCCTGCTTTTTTAAGCTCATTTTCAAGTTCCTTTAATACAATTTCGGTATGGGCTTTTATCTCAAATGGCTCAACGTGAGCGCCCTTGCCAGCTACAAAAACCATATTGCCCAATTTGGTAGAGCCTGAAAACAGGGGCACATCCTGGTGTTTGGTAATGTTATTGACCTCTTTTTCGTCGCTTTTTGCAATACCTGCTTTTGCGAAACCAAATACCGAAATTCCGGCTACCGAAGCCAGCAGTTTTTTTAAGATTGATCTTCTTTCCATTGTTATTATGTTATTTTAAGTTTGTTGATAATATTAAAATTTGACCATTAGATTTAATCCGTAGCTTCTTGTTCTTGGTAACCCAAAAGATTCAAAACCCTGACCTGATCCATTCGTAAAGCCCGACTCTGGATCAAAATTGCTTGTCTGTTTGTAGATGGTGAATAGATTACGCGCAACAAACGAGATTGAAGCATTCTGTATGCTTATTGCTTTCAGCAAATCAGCCGTAATGTTGTAGGTTAATATCAGCTGACGAAGTTTTACAAAACCACCATCGTGCAAAAAAAGCTCAGAGTAAGATTTGTAGTTATCGTAGTAGCTCCGCAGATTTGACACAGGTACCGTTCTTGAATATGGGTTGCCGGCCTGGTCAACACCACTTAACTGCAAGCCGTTTTCCCTCCCCGGTAAAGTAGTTTTCATTAAACCTAAACGGGTGCCATAAACCTCCATCAATGAAAAGATTTTGTTGCCAAATTTGCCATCGACCAGGATATTTAAAGAAATTTTTTTGTAACGAAAATCACTAAAGAAACCCATAGTTACCGGGGGAACTCCCTTGCCCAAAGTTTGCAGCCCGGTTGCAACAGGTAGACCCGTAGTAGTATTGAATACTGTTTGACCATTAGCATTTTTGAGAATGCGCGTGCCTACTATTGAACCGTATGATTGGCCGGCGATGTTATTGATGTAAGCCCAGCCATTAACTGAGGCTGCCATCTGGAGCTGGTCAAGCCCCTGGGCCAGTCTTACAACTTCATTCTTGTTATAGGCAAAATTATAGCTGGCACTCCAGCTAAAGTCTTTAGATTTGACGGGGGTACCGTTCAACAATAGCTCAATGCCTTTATTGCTTAGTTCACCTACATTTAAGATCACGTTGCTGTAGCCGCTGGTACCGGAGATAGCTGTAGAAACGATATCATTAGTGGTTTTTCGATTATATAAGGTAATGTCAAAACTTAAACGGCTGTTAAATAAACGCGCTTCAACTCCTGCTTCGGTTGTAGTTGATGTATAAGGGCGAAGCTTAGAATTGGTAATAGTTGTACTGGAAACAGTTTGCAACGGCTGTCCCGAACTTGGTGGCATAGTAAAAGCCTGGTTAATTTGATATGGGCTTGGTGCACCGCCGCCTACCTGCGCATACGAAACTCTGAACTTGGCATAATTAATCACTTCGGGTAATTTAAACGCCTCAGAAAGAATAAAACTAAGGCCCGCTGAAGGATAGAAAAGACTATTGTTTTTGGGACTCAAGGTAGAAAACCAATCCTGGCGGCCGGTAACTGTTAAGTAAGCAAAATTCTTAAAACTGATGTCTGCCGAACCCATTAATGAATTTATAGCCATTTTGTTATTGGTGGGTGTAGTTGAAATGGTTGAAAGATTAGTTGAGCTGTAGAAATAAGGTATTATGTAATTGCTGCCCGTAATGTTACTTTCATTGTAAGCRGAACGTTGCTGGTTACCACCAACAAAACCTGTTAAACCAAAATTCCGGGTTACCTTGCCATTATAGTTAAGCATTAATAGTCCGTTAGTTTCAGAAGCATCAACTTTCAGTTCGCTGTACTGACCGTTTGGAACATATAATGTACCGGTTGGCAGAATATATTTATAGTTATAATAATAAAAGTCGCGGCTTACAACACCTTTTAATGAAAGGTTTTTAACGATCCCAATTGTAACGCCAGCCTGGCCAATGACCCGGTTTTTGTTATCATTTTCTTTAAACCTATTGGTTACGAAATAACTGTTAGTTGCAATGGCGGCATCGTTCCAGGCAATCTCATTGCCGCTTGCATTATAGCCAGGTTTTACCCACCTGATATCCGTGGTATTGGCAATCATATATGGTGTCCAGTTGGGGTTACCTAAAGCATCACCAGCTGTCGGTCTGTTATTTGCATTTTCAATATTATATTGTACTAAGGTTTCGAGATTAATATGTTTACCCAATTTACCGTTAATGCTAAGATTAGCGGTTTTGCGATCATAGTTTGTGTTAGGAAGCACACTTTTGCTATATAGGTCTGCCACAGAAAAACGGTAGCTGATTGCTTCTGTGCCGCCGGTGAAAGCCAAAGTGTTGGTAAAAGTGGTACCTGTTTGATAGAAGTTCTGAATGTTATCCTTCTGCGCACTGTAAGGGTGGGTTAATCCATCTGCGGTAACATAGGAAGAGCCATCAATTTTTGCTCCAAAAGACCGGCGGCCCGTCTGGATTGCTTCGTTTTGTGTTGTTGGTTTCACACCATTATCGCCCTGGCCATATTCATACTGCCAATTGGGAAAGACGGCGGGCGTCTCCAGGGTAAAAGACGAATTATAATCAATACCAGTACCTTTTTGTGCATGCCCTTTTTTTGTGGCTATTAGTATAACGCCATTAGCGGCCCTTGCGCCATAAAGCGCCGCTGCCGTGCCTCCTTTAAGCACGCTGATAGACTCAATATCATCCGGGTTAATGCCGCTTATGCCGTCCCCTCTGTCAACATTACCTGCGCTGCCGTTCGTCGTCGCACTGCCACCTGGTACCGAGTTTTCCAGCGGCATTCCGTTAACTACATACAAAGGCTGATTGTCGCCTGATAGAGCGCCATTACCACGGATAATCACCCGGCTTGATCCGCCAGGCCCTGTGGATAAGCCGGTGGCATTTACACCTGCAACTTTACCGGTAAGCGCATTAGCCACATTGTTTTCTCGGGCCTGGGTAAATTCATCGCCTTTTACTTCTGTAACAGAATAAGCCAAAGCATTTCGCTGACGCGAGATACCAAGTGCTGTTATCACAACCTCGTTCAGTTCGCTGGTTTCTTCCAGAAATTTTATATCGGCAATTTTGTGGTCACCAGCTACAATTTCCTGTGTTAAATACCCTAAAGATGAAAATATAAGAACCGCGTTTTCACCAGGTACGCTAATGCTGTATTTACCATTGGTATCAGTGCTGGTTGCAATCGCAGTGCCTTTAACCTTTACTGTGGCACTTTGTACTGCACCGGCATTATCTGTTACCCTGCCCGTTACCTGCGCAGGCGTTGTTTTTAGGCGCCCGGCAGGACGAAGCTGTTTTTTTTCTATCAGGATCATATTGCCCGATAGCGAGTACTCCATGCCCAGCGGATTTAATATCTTTGATAATACCAAACCCAGTTTTTCATTTTTAACTTCAATAGTTACCGTTTGATCGGTAATTATTTCGTTACTGAAAACAAAACTCAACTTAATCGTTTTGTTGATTTTTTTTAATACGTTTTTAACGGACATGTTTTTCACTTTCAGCGATATGGGAGTATCTAAATCTGGCGTAATGCGACTTACCGCACTGGTTTTGAGGCAGCAAATGACTAAAAACCCCGTGACGATGACTATCCTGCTTACAGCCTTGCGCAGCCTGTTAGAGGACAAAGATCTTTTTGTCATATACTTGATGAGAATTTTTAGTGATTAAATGCCCTTACGGAAAACTATGAACTGTTTAAGCTTAAGCTTGATGAGGTTGGGTGTGCTGCAATCACACTCAACCTTTTTATGTTGTTGTTATGATATCTATAGGCAATTAGTTTTAAGGTTTATCATTAGGTTTATTTATTAAAATAGGGTATAAACATTTTTATTAACGTGGTATTTAGAATGCGTAAGCCTGGTAATACCGTTTAAAATGTCAGGCAGAGTTTGGTTCTGAAATATCGCTGTGATACGCTGTGCCGCCAACTGATGATTTGATATTTTAATGTTGACTGCATATTTATTGCTTAAAGCATTTGCCACATCGGCCAATGTTGCGTTCTCGAACGTCAACTTATCATCCAGCCATGCAATGGCATCAGCCGGGTCGGCAATATGGCTTATTGCGAAGTTTTGGTTTGTTTGATCAGTGGTGGCACAAAGCCCAGGGGTAAGTATAACATGCGCTTTATTGCTTTGATCAACCAGACCTACCTTGCCGGTTAAAACGGTCACTTTTATGGGTCGGTGCTCGTCATAAGCGCTAATCGTGAATGATGTGCCTAAAACCTGTGTTTTTAGCGTGCCCGAATAAACAATAAATGGTTTCTTTTCATCGTGAACTACCTCAAAATAAGCCTCGCCTTTTAAATAAACTTCTCTTGTCGTACCATTAAATTCTTGTGGGTAGCGCAAATCGCTGTTCGCATTTAAGGTAACACGGGTGCCATCAGCTAATGTTATTACCTTGGTTTTTGCAGGCAAAGAATAAGCGGTTAAATATTTTGTACCAATGACAACTTTCTTATACTTATATACACTTATAGCACACACAAGAAATATTAAAGCAAAGCATGCGGCGTATTTAAACATCCTTGCGGTATTATGACGCTTTTGCGTTTTCGCTTTGACATTTTCATAAATACCATCCCAGTTTACGTTATGTTGGTTAGTCGTATGAGCCGACTTTGCCCAATGTTTTTTTAGCACCTTATCAAAATCGATCAGGTTTTGGGAAGTTTTAATTTCAAACATCAATTCATCAAATTCTTGCTGGGTGCAAGCATTATTGATGTATTGGTTTAATAGATATGATATTCTTTGTTTGTGATCCATTTAATTTGTGCAATTACATTAAAGACACAGCAAAATCACAAACAGACTAATGCAAATAAAAATTTTATTCTTTTTTAAAGAACGTTAAAAAAATGTTGTTTTATACAACTTGCAAAATGCAGAATATACCATTAACAATCACATTTATTGTATTAAATAAAATAAACATTCCCATAAACATTTAATTTTTGAAAAGCTATAGTTTGATAAACATTAAAATAAGAATAATGGTTGGATCGATACCATTTTGGGTAAGATACCCTCTTATCGAAGCCAATGCGGAGAGCAAATGGTTTTTTACGGTGTGTTTTGATAAATTTAATTGAGAAGCGATATCGTCGTAACTCAAATCGTTATCCTTACTCAGTTCGTAAACCAATCGACGTTGTGGCGATAGCTGGCTGACTGCTTTATGAATAAGTCTTTTGTACTCGGATAGCTGCACTGCCGATTCTGTGTTGTTATAACCGGGGACTGCAGTTTTC
Organism: Mucilaginibacter sp. P5_A6; assembly: GCF_056400585.1. Taxonomy (NCBI): domain Bacteria; kingdom Pseudomonadati; phylum Bacteroidota; class Sphingobacteriia; order Sphingobacteriales; family Sphingobacteriaceae; genus Mucilaginibacter; species Mucilaginibacter sp. P5_A6. The sequence goes on from NZ_JBFUKZ010000021.1 coordinate 102,171, forward strand.
ATTAAATGGTTGATAAGTCGCAGATCACTCGCGGCTTTTCTTAAATAATTTAATGAATAATTACGAACGATAGTATAGATATATCCATCCAGATTTTCAATACTGCTAAGTAATTCGCGATTCTGCCAAATTTTAATAAATATCTCCTGGGTAATTTCCTCTGCCGCATATTGCGATTTTGCAATAGCATAAACCTGCGTATAAACCTGACGTTTATATTCCTCAAATATCCGGCGAAATTCAAACTCTGGCTCTGTTTTCGGGATATCGCTTTTCATTAAATCGGCAACAGGTTCATATTATGTTAAAATAATAAAAATTTTACCTAATATAATGAAGGTTTTATTCATTTCAACAAATCATTATAAAATATTTAACCGTTGATAATGTTGCATTAATTTAGATGGGTTTAGGTTTTTTTATATTCCGAAATAATCACAGATATCGCAGCAAATCCGGATAATAGTTGGTTTTCACTGCTTAAAAAATTCCCCAAAATGCCATAGGATTCCGGATGGGTCATGCATAAAACATTCTCGCCCCCAATCATATTGTCGAATCGGCGTTAGTTTTACGCGTTTATATTTAGATGTAAGATCCAAAGCCAAAAGTTGATTCCAATACCGGCCAACGTCTTCAACTTCTAAAAAAATCATTGAATTATCTATCCAATCCCGCACATAAGCATCCTGTAAATAAAACCCCAGGCCATCCGTTTTGAAATAGGACATATTATGAGCCAAAATACTTTCTTCAAATCCCAGGTCCCGGTAAAAACTGCGTGACAGCTCAAAATTCTCGGCGCCAATGAATGGTCGGATTGATATGGCTTTATGTTCCATTTTTTTTTGATTTTTAATTGCCGCTAACCGTTACAGGGCCAGAAGATTATGGCGATAGTAGAGAACACCCAGCCCTGAACTAAAGTTGAATAAAGATAAAAAGTTTACTTGGTTATTTCTACTGTTCAATAAAATGTGGCAATGGTTTCCTATGCCACATTTTATTGTTAGCTAAATCACATACCAAAATGCCACATTGGTATTATTAAGATAATTTCAGGCCGGAAAAATTTATCAAATTACTTGATGCTATCTCCTGGTTGATTAGGAGATGATGTCCTTTTCCATTTCTTTCACTTCGTTCGGGCGCCCATTTTTGAAAGCTTTACGTGGCGACAGACCGAGCAAATCAAACATAGCCATATCGCTATCAAATGATGGATTTGGGGTGGTTAGGAGCTTCTCTCCTGCAAAAATTGAATTAGCACCTGCCATAAAGCAAAAAGCCTGCTCAACAACACTCATTTCGGTACGACCGGCTGATAAACGTACAACCGTTTTTGGCATAATGATGCGGGTAGTAGCTATCATTCTTACCATTTCCCAAACAGATACCCTTGGCTGATCGGCTAACGGCGTACCTGCCACAGGTACCAAAGCATTAATTGGCACAGACTCAGGATGCTTTGGCAGGTTCGACAAAGTTTTCAGCATGGAGATCCGGTCTTCTACTGTTTCTCCTAAGCCGATAATGCCTCCACTACAAACCGAAATTTTTGCTTTGCGTACATGCTTCAATGTTTCAAGGCGTTCATCATAAGTACGGGTTGTTATAATACGCTTGTAATCCTCTTCAGATGTATCAAGGTTGTGGTTGTAGGCATACAAGCCTGCATCTGCCAAACGTTGAGCCTGGTTCTCGGTAAGCATACCCAGCGTACAGCAAACTTCCATATCAAGGCTATTAACTGCCTTCACCATATCTATTACCTTGTCAAAATCGCGGTTATCACGTACCTCGCGCCATGCGGCACCCATACAAAGCCTTGACGCGCCACCTGCCTTTGCCTTTTCGGCCGCGGCAATAACTTCATCTTTAGGCATTATAGCATGTACATTAACACCTGTATTGTAACGTGCAGCCTGGGGGCAATAAGCGCAATCCTCAGAACAACCACCAGTTTTAATGGAGATAAGTGAACTGATCTGTACCTCGGCGTAATCAGTATTTTCACGGTGTATAGTTGCCGCCTTGTAAACAAGATCAAGCAATGGGGTGTTGTATATTTCTGCTATCTGCTCTTTTGTCCAATCGTATCTTACTTCAGTCATAGTCTCAATTTTGATGGTTCAAATTTATAATAAAAGCTTGATTGGAAAATTAATGATGTAATAAAAGCTTAGTAGCAAGGTAAAGTGGCAACAAAAAACCCGCGCAATCTGTAAAAGTAGTTATGATAATAGATGACGCAACTGCCGGATCGACCCCTATCCTCTTTAATACAAGCGGAATAGATGCACCGGTGATGCCTGCAATAATTAAATTACCTGTCATTGCTAAAAACAAAACCAGGCCCAACATTGGGTTGGCATCATAAAATAAGGCAATACAAAATACTACTAACCCATTGGCCGCACCGTTGAGCATACCAACTAAAAACTCTTTAATAACTGTGTTGTATGCCTGGCTATCGGTAAGGTTGCTTAGCGATATACGCCTAACCGTTACTGCAAGAGCCTGCGTGGCAGCGTTACCTCCCATACCTGCTATAATAGTCATGTACGCCGCTATTCCCTTTACCTGGGAAACAGTATCATCAAAATGACGGATTACAGATGCTGCTAAATACGCTGTAGCTAAGTTTATCACCAACCATGGCAGGCGGCTTTTTACAGCATCTTTCCAGTTACCGCTTAGTTCCTCATCTTCAGACACACCAGAGATCTTTAACAGATCCTCGGTATTTTCCTGCTCCATTACGTCGATGATATCATCAACTGTAACCCTGCCAAGCAGTTTCATGTTATCATCAACTACGGGGATAGTGGTTAAATTGTACTGTGATATTAAGCGCGCCACTTCCTCCTGGTCAAGATCGGCCTTTACGTAAACAGGGTCGCGTTTTACCAGGTCCTTCACTTTTACATCGGCGTGGGCCTTAATTACATCTTTTATGGACAATATTCCTTTCAGGATATCAAAATCGTCGACAACATAAATGGTGTAAAACTCTTCCATTTCTTCAGATTGACGGATGATCTCGTCCAACGCCGCCTTTTTATCAAGGTTGATGTTCACCTTAATAATATCGGAGTTCATCAAACCACCCGCTGTATCCTCGTCATAACTTAACAAGGCCCGAATGCTGCTTGCGTCTTCCTGGTCAATATCCTTTAATATTTCATGCTGCTGATCCTCGTCGAGCTGTGAAATAATATCGGTGGCATCATCATAGTCCAGCTCCTCTACAATCTCCGATCTTTTCTCGGGATGCAGGTTAATGAGCAGTTCTTCGGGATGATGCTCCTCGTCCATTTCCGAAATTACTTCTGAGGCAACGTCGGTTGGCAGGATATTGATAATGCGTTCTTTCGCCTCCTGCGGAAGCTGTTCAAAGAGTAAGGCAATCTCCGAAGCGTGGTAGTCCTGCAAAACAACCTCTAAATCAGCATCATCGCCCTCAAGGGCGGTTTTAATGCGGAGCAGATCGGTTTTATCTAATTCAAAAGATTGCATATGCGACTAAAATAGTCATTTAAGCCACAAAACAGGAATTAAAAAGGCATTAATTGAGCGTTAAAATTAAGGCTGAACTAACAGGTTAACAATAACATTAACGTGGCTGGTAAATGTGTATCGATTTGTGTGTTCCGGTACAAAAGTGAGGTATTGTCATTTTTTTTAACTATTTCGCATTTAGTCTTGTAATTGTCTTATTATTAGAAACTTAAAGGCGAAAATAAAAAAAAGATGTACGACATGAACTGTCGTACATCTATAAATCGGCATTGATATTTATTCTGGAAAAATAGATATATATCCATTATAGACTATAATTGTACAGGGATTTTAGCCCGTTCACCTTATTTAATTTACCCAGAGTTTGTTCTACCTGTGTTTTGCGGATAGAAAGCTGTATACTGCAATCATTGTCAAATTGCTGTTCAAGTATATCCAGGTTATCATCCTTAATTATCCGCATTACATCGTTCATTTGCAGGTAATCAAATGTAATGGTATAAACATCGTTTACGGTTTTGTGGATAATAACTGCCTGCTTCAGGGCCTCCTCGGTAGCAACCTTATAAGCATTGATCAAACCGGGAACGCCTAACAATGTACCACCAAAATAGCGCACAACTACAACCAGGATATTGGTAAGATCCTTTGATAACAGCGTATTTAAAATAGGCCGCCCGGCTGTGCCCGATGGCTCACCATCATCATTTATCCTGAACACCAACCTATCGATACTTAACCGCGTGGCCCAGCAATGGTGATTGGCTTTGGGATGTTCGGCTTTCAGTTTAGCAACAATGCCTTTAATCTCAGTTTCTGACCTGATAGGATATRCAAAGCCAAGGAATTTACTGCCCCGGTCGCGAAACAGGCTTTCGGTTGGTTTTTCTATAGTTTGGTAAGTATCGTCAAAAAGCATTTTTAAAGCTGTAGCTGAAAGTTTAAAGCAAAAGCGGTTATCGGCCTTCGTAATGAATATTAAATATTACAGGTACAGAAAACCCAGCGTTTGCGGAAAGTAGATGATTACAATAGCCAATACAGCTATCACTATTCCTATTTTATTAAGCAGACTAAGTTTTTCTTTGAATATCAGCATACCAACCAAAGCACCAGCAACAATAACACCGATGTTCATTGCCGAAAATACAGATGATGGATTGTTTGCCAGCACCTTATGGGCCTTTAGGTAAAATAGTATATTACCAAAGTTAAACATACCCAATACCCAGCCAATTAAAATATGCGGCCAGGAAAAACGCATTTTTTTTGTAATAACCTGGTAAAACAATCCAATCAGCGATAATACAAACGCCAGTATAAATATGATAAAGATAGCCGTAGTGAACGGTACGTTGTTTACCTTGGTTATCTGTTTTAATAATACATCAATAACTCCAAAACCTAAAAATACAATAAGCAAATAAAACCACGAGCCCTTTTCTATTCTGTTGCCCGCGTTTTTTTGCCAGGGGATTGAACATATAATAGCAATAAAAGCCAGCACAATACCAATTATTTTAACTGTGTTTGATGCTTCGCCAAATAAAAAGAATGCTGCAACTATAGGTATAAACAGCGATAAACGTTGCGCCACATCTGTACGCACTATACCTGCCTTACGTACCGACGATGCCATAATTACAAAAATCAATGGAAATAATATCCCAAGCGCCACGTAATTATAAATTGGAGTCTCCTGCAGGTTTGATAGAGATGGTTTAAAAAATATCCAGGTAAGCAGTATGGCCATTGAGTAATTCCAGGTGATTGCCTGGAAAACATCAATATGATAGCGCCTGGCCAGCTTTAGCATAACCGAAACAATAACACTGCAACAGATACTTAAAAAAACGTATAGCATTTTATATAATTGGCTTGTTGTATAACACTTGCAGACGGTCGGCTCCAATAAAAGATTCGCCCGCAATTATACCTGTTATTTGCGGTGATTTTATGCCTTTTGCTAAAACAGTTTTCCCGGTGAAAATACGGGCCTCGTCCCATAAACCGGCTTCAATGAATGTTTGCAGGGTACGTGCGCCGCCTTCAATAATAACCGATTGAATATCCTGCAGGTATAACTGGTACAAAATATACTGGGGCACATAGCGTTCAAAATCTTCCAGGGCAATATATTTGTTTTTGCCGTCAACATTAAATTCAATTTCGTTAAAAATCAGTGTTTCAATAGATTGATCAAATATATTAAAGTTTTTATTTAACTCCAGGCGCCTGTCAATAACCACCCGTTTGGGCGATCGGCCTTCCCAGTAGCGTACGTTCAATCGTGGGTTATCAATGGCAACGGTATTCTTTCCCACCAATATAGCATCTTCCTCGCTGCGCCATTTATGTACCAGCTTACGCGATTCGGTACCGGTTATCCAAAGCTGGCTGCCATCATCCGGGGCAAAAAAGCCATCGGCGGTTTGCGCCCATTTCAGGATGATGTATGGCCTGTGTTTTTGCACCTTGGTAAAAAAGCGGCGGTTGAGCCACTGGCACTCGGCTTCCAACACCCCAGTGATCACGTCGATACCGGCAGCTGTTAGCTTTTCAATTCCCTTACCATCAACCTGCGCAAAAGGATCGCGCGTGCCAACAACCACTAAGGGGATCTGGTGCTTAATGATCAGATCGGCGCAGGGCGGCGTTTTACCATAATGCGCGCATGGCTCCAAAGAAACATATATTACCGATTGCTTTAGCAATTCAGTTGAATTATCAAACCGGCGGGTAACCTGTGCAATAGCATTTACTTCGGCATGGGCTTCGCCATATTTCTGGTGATACCCCTCGCCTATTATTTTACCATCATGAACAACAACGGCGCCCACCATCGGGTTCGGACTAACCAGCCCCACGCCCAGTTCGGCAAGTTCCAGGCAGCGCTGCATAAATATTTCATGTTGAACCATGCAGCAAAAGTAGCTTTTATGTTACTTTGTTGTATGATTACTATCCAGGATGTTTTTGAAGATTACAAAAGGCTGAACAATATCTACGCCTTTACTGAAACAGAATCGATTAGTTTACTGTGTATCAGTGAGATAACTCACTTATCAAAAGCATCTGTTAAAGCATTTCCTGAAAGGAAGATAACCACAGAACAATATGAAAAGTTAAAACAGATTCTCGCCGAATTACTGACAGGTAAACCCATTCAATATATTTTAGGTGTTACTGAGTTTTACGGCTTACCTTTTAAAGTAAACCCTTCCGTGCTGATCCCCCGGCCTGAAACCGAAGAATTGGTGGAGTGGATTTTGGGAGAAAGGCAAAAGATGAAAGGTAAAAAGTTTTCCGGACGCATTATCGACATAGGAACCGGTAGCGGGTGTATCGCTATCACTTTGAAAAAGAATTTACCTGGTGCTGTTGTTTTTGCAATAGATATATCTGAGGACGCGTTAAGAACTGCCGAGGATAATGCAGAACTTAATGAAACAGAAGTTCATTTCTTAAACCTTGATATACTCACCTTTTTACCTGATAACACCATTCCAAAGTCGGATATCATTGTGAGCAATCCTCCCTACGTTACTATTGTTGATAAAAAGCAGATGCATACCAATGTAACTGATTTTGAGCCGCATACAGCCTTGTTTGTGCCAGAAAACGATCCACTGCTATTTTACAGAGCTATAGCCGATTTTGCTTTGATTAATTTAATGCCTGGCGGGTACCTGTTTTTCGAGATCAACGAAAACTTTGGTAAGGAAACAGTCGAATTATTGCGGGATAAAGGCTTTGTAAACATAGAATTAAGAAAAGATATGAGCGGCAGGGACAGGATGGTGAAAGCGGCTATTGTCTGAACCGGAATTCATCGAATTCGTTGAATTAATAGAATTTTAAAATTCTGATCATTCCTTAATTCGATGAATTCCGGTTCAGAAAAAACTAACCGCCAACTCATGACCGGGGATGAAACTGGCTGATTGTACTCTTCAGATACTCCCTGTCTAAATGCGTATAGATTTCGGTAGTGGTGATACTTTCATGGCCCAGCATTTCCTGTACGGCACGTAAATCAGCACCGCCTTCAACCAGGTGAGTGGCAAAGGAATGGCGGAAAGTGTGCGGACTTATCGTTTTTTTTAACCCCACAATCTCTGCAAGATCTTTGATCATTAAAAATATAAGCTGGCGGCTTAGCCTTGATCCCCTCCTGTTTAAAAACACAATGTCCTCCTCTCCTTTTTTTATTGGAGTATGTACACGAATATTTTCAATCCATATTTTAAGGGCTTTGATGGCCTCGGCACCAATAGGTACCAGGCGTTCTTTATTGCCCTTACCGTTTACCTTTATAAATTCAATATCAAGGTATAGGTTTGATAGTTTAAGCTCTGTAAGCTCAGATACCCGCAGGCCACTGCCATAAAGTGTTTCTAATATGGCTTTGTTACGCGTGCCTTCGGGTTTGGAAAGATCAATAGCAGCAATTATTTTATTGATGTCCTGGTAGCTGAGCGTATCTGGCAGTTTGCGCTGTATTTTGGGCGATTCCAATAATTCCGACGGATCATTTTTTATAATATCCTCCATGAGCATGTACTTATAAAAAGCCTTAATGCCCGATAGTATCCGGGCCTGCGAAGACGGAATCATCCCCAACTCATTAACCCAGTTAATAAACTGGCGCAGATCATTTAAAGTAATAGCTTCTGGCTTTAGCTTAATTGTCTGTGCATCAGCAAATTGATATAATTTTTCTATATCCCTGCTATAAGCTTCAACAGAGTTATCAGCCAGCGATTTCTCTAATTTTAAATAAGCCTGGAAACCTTTTATTGCCGAACGCCAATCCAATTGATTTTACTTTTAATGTTTTATAGTTAAGTTTGAACCAATGAAGATACAAATTATTAACGGCCCCAATTTAAATCTGCTTGGTGTACGCGAAAAATCAATCTACGGTAACACCAATTTTGAAAGCTACCTTGAAGAACTGCGCTCGCGATACGCAAACATCACCATTAATTATTACCAAAGTAATGTTGAAGGCGAAATTATAAACAAGCTGCACGAAATTGGTTTCGAATACGATGGCATAGTAATAAATGCCGGCGCTTATACCCATACATCTATTGCTATCGCCGATGCTATAGCCGCCATCAACACGCCTGTTATCGAAGTGCATATCTCTAACGTTTATAAGCGCGAGGAGTTTAGGCATCACTCCATGTTAGCTGCAAGTTGCAAAGGTGTTATTGCCGGTTTTGGCATGGATTCATATAGGTTGGCGATTGAAAATTTTGTTGGTTAAAATGGTGTAAGAAAAGTTATGGTAAGCCATAAAATTTCTAAAACTTTGAACGAGAAGTAGCAAACGGTTAAAGATTTACGAAGTTTTAAAAACGTAAATCTGGAATTCTACAACCTGTCATGGGTAGGCACGAAGCAATTCCGCCGTACAGAGTAGCTTTGCAAATCCGATCTGCATAGTAAACCTCACAATTACGAGCTGTTTTTTTATTTTTAAACAGCTTCTTACATCTTTTATCTTTTTTAAAACGTTTTCAGGTATAATGTGTTAACACATTGCTTTCAGCCTATCTTTTACGATGCATAAATTATCTAAGGTTACCGCTTTTATCTTATTATTCATCACGCTTTTTTCTTGTGCCGATGTGCTTGCGCAAACAAAAAAGAAAAAACAGCGATCGGTAAGGGATTCCCTCCGCGCTGCCATCCTGTCGCGGGACTCCCTGATGCGGTCACTCAAAAAATCAGACACATCGGTAAATAACCTTTTACAAAAGGTGGAGTATTATACTTCGTCTTTTAACCAAATCAAAACCAATCTTTCTAAAGAATTGGATACGATAGAAATCAGCCGGAAGCTGCCTTCTTTTGAAAGACGGATTGGCCTGATTAAATCATTAATAGACAACGATAAATCGAGCACCCTGCGCTATTTGTATGCTATCCGCGATGTTTTAACCCGGAGTGACGATCAATTAGACCTGTGGCAGGATCAACTGGCCGACATTAATACCAAACTGGTTCAAAACCAAACCGACCTAAATGCCATATCGAAAGATAGTGTGTTAAAGATTCTGCCGTCTGACAGTTCATTGGCTACTACCTATCTCATCCAAAAAATAGCTATAGATAGCAAATATCACAGGCTGGATACTGTTAACAAAAAGTTGATGGTAAAAATAGGTCTGCTTCAAAATCGTGCATCAGCCGTTTATATCGGTGTGCTTGATTTGAAAGATCAGATAGACCTGAAGATCAGAAATTTCAGTATCCGCGCTTTATCTGCAGAATACAGCAGTATATGGGAGATGAAGGCCGATGAGGGGACTGATTTTGGTGATGCGGTTTCAAAATCAGCAACCATGAACTCCAAATTGTTGAACTTTTTCATTGGTCGCGATATATTGATCCACCTGGCCGGGTGTTTATTATTAATAGGCTTTGTACTCTGGGTTTATACCAGCCGTAAAAAAATTCTAAAGATAAATGAAGCGCCCGACAATATATTTAGCCAGGCTAATTATGTAGTTAATTACCCCATTGTTTCTTCGGTAATTATAACATTTACCTTATTACCTAATTTTTATGATCATCCACCGGTGGTAGTGTTAGAGGTATTTTTCCTGGTACTTATCAGCGGAATATTATACCTGGTGAATAAAGCCTGCCCTAAACCATTTTTTAATTATTTAATGCAGCTTTATGTGCTAACTATACTTTACTGTCTCAGTAATTTATTTGTACAGGTTGCCAATGCCGATAGAGTGGCGGTGCTTATCCTGGGTATAGCATCGGCATATATTAGTATCAGGTTTGTAAATATTGTACGCAAAGCGCCAGGTGATTTTTTACCATATACAGGCCTGGTACTTAAGCTTTTTGTATTGCTGCAGGCATGTTCATTTATCTGTAATGTATTTGGCCGCTTTAGCCTGGCTAAAATAATTGGTGTAACCGCCATACATAACCTGTGGCTTGTATTAAGCATGTATTTTGTGGTACAGATACTAATGGAAGCCTTGTTTTTACAATTGGAAGCCAGTAAAAACAACAATAGCATTAGTTCATTTATTGATTTTAAGCTGCTTAAAAACAGGTTCAAAAGCGTACTCACAGTATTAGCAAGTGCGCTTTGGCTGGTTATGCTTACCCAAAACTTAAGTATTGAAGACGCCGTTTTTGACCGCCTTGCTGCTTTCCTTACAGCAAACCGCAGCATTGGTGGCACCAATACGCAGTTTACCTTTCAAAGTGTCATCATATTTTGCGTGGTGATATGGCTATCAACCCTTACTTCAAAAATCATCAGCTATTTTTACGATATATCTGCCAAACACCATAACGATATGGATGTGCTGAAAAAGAAAAACCGCACCTCTACCCTGCTCATCCGTATAGGGGTTATTGCGGTTGGTTTTTTCCTGGCAGTTGCAGCTTCGGGTGTTCCATTAGATAAGATCACCATTATTGTAAGCGCCTTTGGTATTGGCATCGGTTTTGGTTTGCAGAATATTGTAAATAACCTTGTTTCGGGACTGATACTGGCCTTTGAAAAGCCTATCCAGGTTGGCGATATTATTGAGGTAGATAACCGCTCGGGTACCATTATGGATATCGGTATCCGCGCCAGCAAAATTGCTACCGGCGACGGCGCAGAGGTAATTATCCCTAATGGCGACCTGATATCACACCATGTAATTAACTGGACCCTAAGCAATAACAACCGCCGTGTTGAACTGATTGTAGGTGTAGCTTATGGCTCAAATATTGAAAAGGTAAAGGGTTTGCTTACGGATTTATTGAACAACCACGAAGACATCATGGCCGAACCTGCTCCCTCCGTATTTTTACATAGTTTGAGCGAAAGCTCTGTTGATTTCAGGTTGTTTTTCTGGGCCGATGATATAAATACATGGCTTGGACTTAAAAGCCGTGTATTGACTGACATTTACGATACTTTCAATAAAGAAGGGATCGAGATTCCTTTTCCTCAACAGGATATGCATGTTAAATTTCCCCAGGGAATGCCTGCGTTGAACATTCCGGTAAAAGCGAAAAGCAAAGCTAAAGCAGATAAAAAAACTGAAGAGCCGAATGCCACTGATACTAAACCAGGTCGGCCTGCGGAAGATCAGTAAACCTGGTTTTCTTTTTAACAAAAAACTGCCATACAATACTGCCTTTGAAGGTTCCTTTTAAGTGAATAGTGCGTGACGAATCGGGTAAAATAACTTTTGACTTTTGACTTTTAGCTTTTGACTTAAATAACCCTGCAAAAAAGCTTTGGTGTGCCCTGCTTATCGCCCAGGCATCTTTGCGCTTGCCTTCGGTTAAAAACCGCAGTAAAGCCAGCAGATCCAGCCATATGCGGATACTGATGAGCCAAAACGCTCTCCAGAAAGACAGGTTATTTTTAATCAACAACAAATTGTTCCTGAAGTTGAGATAGGTTTTAAAAGGGTTTTCTGCGTTCAATGTGCCCCCACCGACGTGATATACCGTTGATTGTGCACAATACATTACCTTGTAACTCATGTTTTTTAAGCGCCAGCATAGGTCTATTTCTTCCATGTGTGCGAAAAAAGATTCGTCAAATCCACCGGCAAGGTCCCAGTATTTCTTTTTGATAAATAAGGAAGCGCCCGATGCCCAAAATATTTCGCCCGACTGCTCATATTGCCCATGATCTTTTTCTACTTCATTAAACAGTCGTCCGCGGCAAAACGGATAGCCATAAGCGTCAATAAAGCCTCCGGCAGCACCTGCGTGCTCAAATGTATCTTTTTTAGCGTAAGCCAGTATTTTAGGCGCAGCAGCAGCAATTAGGTCATCACTTTCCATCAGGCTTACAACCGGCTCAATCCAGCCGGGTACTACTTCCACATCCGAGTTCAGCAGGATGTAATAATCGGCATCAACCTGGGCCAAAACCCTGTTATAACCGCCTGTAAAGCCATAATTCGTGTCATTTTCTATGATCCTGATGGATGGGTAGTTATCGCGGACAAAAGCCACAGAATCATCAGTAGAAGCATTATCGCCCATTACAACTTCCAGCGCAGGCCAGGTTGAGGCCAAAACCGATGGAAGAAATTGCTTAAGATATTTAGCGCCGTTCCAGTTTAAAATAACTACGGCAACTTTGGGTTTATTTATCATGTATGTTTGTCCTCCGGCTTAAACTTCCACCTCCGGTGCGACCATAGCCAATATTGTGGTTCCCGCCTGATCATGCTTTCCAGGTATTGCACGTGTATGTTGGTAATTTCATGCTCGGCTGTCTGCTTCGCATTTTCTGTTAAGGGAATCAGCGTATAAGTATAATAGCCACGTTTAACGCGTTTCATGTCGTAAAAAACAACGGCCGCATCAATTGTTTTGGCTATTTTTTCGATGCCCAAAAATACGGCAGTAGGTTGGTTTAAAAAGCGGGTAAAGTAAGTCACCTCGTGCATAACGGGAGTTTGGTCGCCAACAAGTACACTTACGGTTAATTCCTTTCGGTACTCTACCATCTTGCGCATAGTTTGTTTCATGGCAACAGGCTGCCCGCCAAACCGGGATCTGATTTTGATAAAAAAGTCATTAAACGTAGCGTTCGACAGCGGTTTATAAACTATCATAAACCTTTTATCGGTTACAAAATTAAAATTCAGCGCCGCCATTTCCCAGTTGCAATAATGACCCGCCACTGCAATGATGCTTTTACCTTTGGCAAAATATTCATGCACCAATTCGGCATTGGTAGCTACCACCCTTTTTTGGATCTGCTTTTCAGATACAGTGATCATTTTTACCGTCTCTACCATCAAATCGGCAAGGTAGCGATAATACTTGCGTTCAATATCCTCACGCTCTTTAACTGATTTTTCAGGGAAAGCATTAGCCAAATTTTGTTGCACCACCTGTCGGCGGTAATGTACTATGTAATAGATAACAACAAATAAAACATCAGATACGAGGTACAAAAACCAGAAGGGTAATAATGATATGAGGTATAAAAATAATATCCCCAATCTTAAAAACCCTTTTTTTATCATTATTTTAACCAATTTTGAACGCAAACATAAAATATATGATTGAAAAAGGTGCTGTATTACCTATGTTTTATCTTCCACCGGTTGAATATTTTGTACAATTAAATACGTACAAGCCTGATATACTGATAGAAAGAGAAGAACATTTCCCCAAACAAACTTACCGCAACCGGGCTAATATTTATTCGCCCGAAGGTATCCTTACACTGGTGGTGCCGGTGGTAAAAGGGTCAAAAACTCATACAAAAATTAAAGATGTTAAAATAAGTTATGATTTTGACTGGCAGCGCCTGCATTGGCAAAGCCTGGGTGCCTGTTATCGCCGGTCGGCTTATTTTGAATATTATGAAGACGACCTGGCAGTTTTTTACGATAAGAAAAAGCAAATTCCATATTTGTTTGATTATAACGAACAGCTTTTACAACTGCTGCTTAAATTCATCAAAATAAAAACGGAAATAAAATATACCGATGAATACCATGCTGAGTATACGTCCGTTCCAGACTTCAGAGCATCTATCCACCCTAAAAAAGAAATTGAACTGCAACAAAAACCGTATTTTCAGGTTTTTGAAGATCGGCATGGCTTCCTGCAAAATTTGAGTATTGTCGATTTAATTTTTAACCAGGGCCCGCAAGCCATAAATTATTTATAAATGAACAATATTATAAAAAGGGTTAAATATAACGCGCGCCGCAATGCAGGAAACGTTGGCGACAGCCCGGGTATGATTCGCGTACCGGATGGCGCTCTTAAGCCGCATATAGCCATGTTTAGCTATAACAAAGATGAACTGATAACATCCGAAGGCAAAGATATTAAGGTGATACTATCGCAGCTTAAAAAGTGCGATAACCATACCCACTGGATAAAAGTAAATGGCCTTGGCGATGCAAAACTGATAGAGCAGATAGGCGTTCATCTTAATATAAACCCTTTAGTACTGGAGGATATTGCCAATATCCACCAGCGCCCTAAGTTTGATGAGTATGAAGATTATGTATTTAGCACCAGCCGCATTGTGCATTTTAACAGTGAGGACGAACTGATAAATCACCAGTTTTCGGCCATTATAAAAGATAACCTTATTATTAGCTTTGAAGAAGACCATAAAGAGTATTTTGAAGCCGTAAAGGCCCGTTTAAAAGCCGGTAAAGGCGCCATACGTACTGCGGGGCCAAGCTATATGTGTTATGCCTTAACCGATACTATAATTGACACCTACTTTATTTTACTTGCCCAGATAGGCGACAAACTGGATAGCATAGAAGATAAAGTATATAACGATGCGGATAAAAGCATCATGTTTAATTCGCAGCAGATAAAACGCACGCTTATTATCATCCGCCGTGCAAGCTGGCCCGAGCGGGATAAGATCAATGATATGATCCGCTCAGAAAGTGCACTGATAACGCCGGAAGTAAAGCTTTTTTTGCGCGATGCGTATGACCATTGCATCCAGGCAATGGATTTGATTGAAAACTACAAAGAGGTAACCTCCAGTATTATCGACTTGTATTTATCAATGGTGAGCAACCGCATGAACGAGATTATGAAGGTACTAACTATCATCTCGGTTATATTTATTCCGCTCACCTTTATTGCCGGTATTTATGGAATGAACTTTTCCCGCCAGGATGATAAAGGACATTTGCTGCCTGATAACATGCCCGAACTTTACTGGCATCACGGTTATATATATGCTATTATCTTTATGTTTTTGATAGCAATTATACAGGTTGTTGTTTTTTGGAAAAAGGGATGGTTTAATAAATTGTAATATATTTGATCAACGTCCGATTTTCAATGAAGCTAAACCTTTGCGTGTTATTTATTTTTGTGAGTGCGTTTTTTAAACCTGCGTTCGCGCAAACGGCCAATACAGATTCTGCTGATCTTGAGTATGTTAAAAATATAGACATCACCACTACCAGTTTTGAAAAGCTATTGCCGGCTATAATCCAACCGGGTAATACCGCAGAGCAAAAACTGAAGCTGGTTTATTACTGGGTATACGCACATATTGATTTTGATACCCACCGTTTCCGGCAATCCGGCCCGCTTCAGCCATTAAGTACTCAGGAAACTTTAAAATCGGGCAAGGCATTGTGTTATGAGTACAACGGTTTTGTTAACATAGCCTGTAGCTACCTCAAAATTTCGGGCTTTGATATTGAAGGGTATGTAAAGTATTATGGGTTTGAACCTGGCGGCTCGTTTACACAAAACAATCACGTTTGGCACGCAGTATACATAAACGGCAAATGGAAAATGATAGACCTGCTGTGGGGAAGCGGCAGTTTGTCAATAAAAGGAGATGATTATAAATTTAAAAAGAGCCTCCATCCAGCATACTTCCTGGCGTCGCCCGATGATTTCCTAAAAACGCATCTGCCTGCCGATCCGGTTTTTCAATTTCAGGAAAAACCATTGACTATGGCAGGATTTACGGCTAAAGATTATAATGAAATTGATAACGAAAAGCGCGGAAACTACATCAATTATGCAGATAGTATAAAAGCATCCTATAAATTGCCGGCGGCAGATAATGAAATAAAATCGGCGTTGAGGGCTTATAAATTTAACCCAACCAACGCCGATCAATTAATTATTGTTTATTATAATGCTGCTGTTAACCTCATGAACAATGAAAAGGCTAGTAAAAGTGAGCTTACAAAAGCAAAAAGCTATTTCTTACAGGATATTTCGTTAATAGAGAAAACCTCAACAAAAGAACTAAAGCCGTTGTTACAAGTCTGCGACCGTGGTGTAGCTTCCGCAACACTCCGTTTAAAAAAGATTAAAAGCTAAGATTATTTCGCAAACTCCGACTTCAAATCTGCAGCCATCGCTTTCCTGAATTTCATCACTTTAGGTGTAGAAACCGACTCGATATACAGCTGATTCAAATGGGTTTTATAATAGCCCTGGTGATAATTTTCGGCAGCATAAAATACAGTGAAAGGTACAACCTGTGTAACTACCGGGTTGATATAATGCTTTGATTCGTTCACTTTTTTAATAGTAGCCAGTAAGATGTTCTTCTCCTCGGGGGTACGATAAAAAGCTACGGAACGGTAATCGGTACCCTCATCCGGCCCCTGGCGGTTTAATGTAGTAGGATCATGTGCAAAGAAAAAAGCCTCAGCCAGTTTAGCATAACTGATCACTTTGGGATCATAATACACCTGTACAGTTTCGGCATGGTTGGTGGTACGGGTACTAACTTCTTCATAAGTGGGATTTTTAGTATTACCCCCCGCATATCCGGATATCACTTTGTTAACCCCTTTCAGCTCAGACATAGCCTCGGCCATGCTCCAGAAACAGCCGCCGCCAAAAGTAGCAAGAGCCTCCCCGGTTTTGGGTTTAGGTAATGTAGCTAGGGCATCACCACCTTGTTTTGGCTGACCATTTGCACAGCCAACAAATAAAAATACACCCGCGATATATAAGATCAACTTGTTCATGATTATGATATTTTTTTACAGTTTAGACGTATATACGCAGCAAACCTTACAGCCGGATGGTCACAATAAGGTAATCTTGGTTATTTAAGTTTAGGGCTGATCCCTCCCCCATTCCGGAGTGATTTTTTGACCATAAGCAGTATATCACTCAGGCCATTTGTTTTTATCTCGAAAACGGTTGACAGCATCATACCGAGTTTATCTTTAGTAAAACCCTTGCCGGCCATCCATTCCAGGTAACTTATAGGAATATCGGCTATAATAGTGCCTTTATATTTACCGTAAGGCATTGGGGTTTGTACAATATCTACCAGTACTTTAGGATCGGGTTGTAAGTTTTCCACGGAAGTAAAGATAATGTTTTTTGAGGTTAGCTGATTGTAATCATCGCGACAAGTAATACAAACACAAAACAATATCCGGTGTTATTATAAAAATTATAAACTATGGAACAGCAAATTGAGGCCACGTTAACCGGCACCGACAGTACAATTGATGGCATTTTGCAGCCTATTACTTACGGCAACTTCACTAAAGCATATGAATTTAAATCTGTTGATGGTACATTACACCTGATTATAGCTAAAGATAACGATGGTGAATGGATCAGGTTAACAGGTACCGAACCCTACTTATCCAGTTGGATAGAGGAGTTGGCAGAGCAGGTAAATTGACTAACGACATAATTGAACAATAAAAAAGTGCCGGTACGTATGTTCCCGGCACTTTTTTATTGTTCGTACCCCTATTATAGGTTTATAGGTTTCATTTTAGGAACAAGCATGTGCATAATTAACCATGCTAAAATGTAGGCGCTGCCACAAACAAAAAACATAATATAGTAGGCAATTTCTATTTTGTGAATAGCCCGATAATGTACAAACAGGTTTTTTTGTACAACAAGGGATAAAAATACGCCGCCTATTGATCCAAACATGCCTCCTATACCCGTAACCGAACCAACAGACCTTTTTGGAAACATATCAGACACCGTAGTAAATATATTTGCGCTCCATGCCTGGTGTGCCGAAGCTGCTATGCCAATTACAATTACAGCAAGCCACATATTAATTCCGCCTAAAAGCTGCGCGAAAATAATAGGGATGACAAAAAGCGCGTAAACTAACATAGAAGTTTTCCGGGCTTTAAAGACAGGCCAGTTCTTTTTGATCAACTGCATTGGTATCCATCCTCCGCCAATACTTCCTAATGTCGACATAGTATAAACCAAAGCTACCGGGATTGCTATAGCCGTACCCTTTAAGCCATATTGGCTTTCTAAAAAATCGGGAAGCCAAAACAGGTAAAACCACCAGATAGGATCAGTCAAAAATTTACCGATCACAAATGCCCAGGTTTGCTTAAAGGTCAACAGTTTGCCCCACGATATTTTTTTGGTTTCAATTAACTGTTCATTTGGGGTAGCATCCTGTTGATCGCTATTGATATAATCAAGTTCTGCTTTAGATATATATTTATGTTTGGCAGGAGTTTCATAATACAAGTACCAAAGCAAAAGCCATATAAAACCAATTGAACCGGTTATAATAAATGCCCAGCGCCAGCCCCAGGCAGCTGCTATAAACGGAACCGTTAGCGGGGCTACAATAGCGCCAATGTTTGAACCGGAATTAAAGATCCCTGTTGCAAACGCCCGTTCTTTTTTTGGAAACCATTCGGCTACTGTTTTAATAGCTGCAGGAAAATTACCCGCCTCACTTATTCCTAATGCCGAACGTACAACGCCAAAACCAAAAGTACTGCCAACAAATGCATGGCATACGGCGGCAACACTCCAAAAAAATGTCGACATAAAATATCCAAGCTTTGTTCCTATTTTGTCGATAATCCCTCCGGCTGCCAACAGCCCTAAGGAATATGCGATTTTAAAAGCTATTTCAATATTGGCATAATCACCATCGTCCCATTTAAATTCAACCGTAAGGTTTGATTTTAGCAGGCTGATTACAGCCCTATCAAGGTAATTGACGGTCGTTGCAAAAAAAACGAGGGCACATATCACCCACCTGTAGTTTCCAACTTTGGTTTCTCTCATTATAATTGGTTTAAATTGGTTATTTGCAGGTTTGTACTATCTCCAGCAACTTTATAGTATCGTTATATAATTGATCGTACAAACGGTTTTCGAGTACACTTTTACTAATGAGTTTGCTGCCCATGCCCACCGCGCAAACCCCTGCTCTAAACCAGGTGCTGATGTTATTGATATCCAGATCAACCCCACCTGTTGGTATAAACAGCTGGCCGGAAAAAAGATCCCTGATAGACGATACAAACTCCGGCCCTAAAATATTTGCCGGGAAGATCTTTATCAGCGCGGCTCCATGCTGTTGCGCACTATGGATCTCGGTAGGCGTCATACAGCCCGGAATCCATAACAATTTATGCTGGCTGGCTATTTTCTCCACCTCGGGATTAATAATTGGCGATACTATAAAATCAGCCCCGGCACTAATAAAAGCCGCTGCTTCGGCGCCCGTTTTAATGGTGCCTATACCCAAATACAAATCGGGCATTTCATCTTGCTGGGCTTTCTTTAAAACTTTAAAATTTGCCAGTGCGGCAGCACCCCGGTTGGTATACTCAAATACGCGTATGCCTGCTTTATAAAGGGTGCGTGTTATCTCAAGGCTCACATCCGCATCTTCATAAAAAAACAGTGGTAATGTGCCCTGGGTTAGTATAGCGTCAAGCACTATTTCTTTTTTGCTCATGATTTAATGGCTTTAGTAATTTCTTCAACTGTTTTATTGGTGGCATCGCCCTCAATAAATAGTTTGGTGTATGCGGCAGCGGTTGCAAACTCCAGGGTTTGTTTCGGATCAAGATTAGTATAAAACCCATAGATCAATCCTGCCATAAAACAGTCGCCGCTGCCTACTTTATCTACTACCTTATTGGTGTCGTACTGGTTTGAATTGTATAGCTTGCCGGCTGTATATAAGGCAGTATAATAATTAATTCCCTCGCCCGCATCAAAGCGGAAGGTATTGGCAACAGCAGTGCATTTAGGATATTGTGCCATGATGCTTTCTGATGTTTGCAGGGCCTCTTTCAGGTAAATACTTTTTTGTCCCGATTCATGAATATCCGGTGCGATTGGTATGCCAAGCATCATTTCGGCAGCCCAGATATTGCCCATTATCAAATCGGCATATTTTACAAGCCGGGGCATAATATCTATTGGATTTTTACCGTATTTCCACAGTCTTGAGCGGTAATTCAAATCAACTGATATGGTAATATTTTTAGCTGATGCGGCTTCCAGTACTTCAAGACATACATCCGCCACGTCCTGGCTTATAGCAGGGCATATCGCGCTAAAATGAAACCAGCTTACACCATCCAAAGCTTCGTCCCAATTAACCTGCCCTGGTTTTAATGACGCAAATGCAGAACCGGCCCTATCATATATCAATGCATTATTCTTGATATCCTTGCCACGGGTTAAGTAATAAAGACCTATCCTATCGCCATGCATGTATACTGATGAAGTATCGACCTTCTTTTCCTGCAAATAACCGATGATCTGTGACGACATGGCATTATCCGGCAAAGCCGAAAAATATGCCGATGGCAGATCCCATAAAGCTAAAGCGGTAGCCACATTCAACTCGGCGCCGCCAACAAAAAACGGCAGTTGGTTATCATCAAGCCATTCACCGCCGGCATCGGGGCAGATCCTTAGTAACAGCTCACCAAATGAAAGTATTTTGCCTTTCGGAGATCTTATTTCAAGCGGCTGGCTCATTTTGACAAATCGAATTTAAAGTAGTTCTTAGCGTTGTAGTAACAGATATCCTGGATGACCTTGCCTGTCCATTTGATATCATTTGGCAGCTCGCCACTTTCAATATCATCCCCAAACAAGTTGCAAACCAACCTGCGGAAATACTCGTGCCGCGGGAAAGACAGGAAACTGCGCGAATCTGTAAGCATACCAACCATCCGGCTGATAAGGCCGATGTTGGATAAGGCGTTCAGTTGTTTGGTCATCCCATCCTTCTGATCCAGGAACCACCATGCCGAGCCAAACTGCACCTTCCCGGCAACAGAGCCATCGTTAAAGTTGCCCGTCATAGAGGCCATTAGCTCGTTATCTGCAGGGTTTAGATTATATAATATGGTTTTGGTGAGTTGATTGGTAGTATCTAGGCGATTAAGGAACTTAGACAGCGCCCTCCCCTGCGAAAAATCGCCGATTGAATCCCAGCCTGTATCGGGCCCAAGTTCACTTAAACCACGTGCGTTATTATTGCGCAATGCGCCCAGGTGCAACTGCATTACCCAACCCTTTTCATGATTCCAAAGAGCAAACTGATGTAACATGGCCGACTTGAATTTCAGGATCTCATCGGCCTTTAATACCTGCCCGCTTCTTATCTTTAAATATATTGCCGCAATTTCTGTGTCGGTGTAGTCTTCAGCATAAACCTGTTCCAGCCCATGGTCGGATAAGCGGCAGCCATTTTTGGCAAAATAGTCATGGCGGCTTTTAAGGGCCGTTAAGTACGTTTCTATACTATCAATGGTAATGTTTGTGATGGTTTGCAGCTTATCAATGTAGCTATTTAGTCCAATCAGGTCATCAGCATTCATGGCTTTATCGGGCCTAAAAGTTGGTAATACCTGCACTTCATAGCCACTGGCTTTGATCTGTTGATGATACAACAAATCATCCGAAGGATCATCCGTAGTACATATTACCTCCACATTTTTACTTTTGATAATGTTGCGAACGCTGTAATCAGCTGATTGCAGTTTTTTGTTGCATTCACTGTATACGTCAACAGCTGTTTCCGTTGACAGCAGTTCCTTTATATCAAAATAACGTTGTAACTCCAGGTGTGTCCAATGGTAAAGCGGGTTGCGTAAGGTATACGGAACAGTAGCTGCCCACTGTTCAAATTTCTCCTGGTCGGTTTTATTACCGGTAATGTAATCCTCATTAACACCATTTGCACGCATGGCCCGCCATTTATAATGATCGCCGTTAAGCCAAACCTTTGTGATATTCTCAAAATTGATATCGGCGGCTATCTGATCGGGCGGTAAATGGCTGTGGTAATCTATAATTGGTAAATCGGCAGCGTATTCATGGTATAAGCGCTGTGCTGTTTTTGTATTTAGCAAAAAGTCCTGATCTAAAAAACTCTTCATTGTATAAATTTATGCCCTATCAAGTAAAGACCGTTTAACACCCATTTCTAAACCCCGTAATTCGGCAAGCCCCTTTAAACGGCCAATTGCAGAATATCCATGATAGGTTTTATAATTAAAATCATCCAGCAGTTTATGCCCATGATCGGGGCGCATCGGTATGGCAATATCATCCCGGCCGTCCTTTTCCCGCTTTTGCTGCTCCAGTACAATGTTCTTCATCACTGCATACATATCTGTGCTGCCACCCAAATGCTCAGCCTCATAAAAGCTGCCGTCGGCCTCACGCTGTACATTGCGCAGGTGCAGAAAATGGATATGCTCCCCTAACCTTTCTACAATACCGGGCAGGTCATTATCTTCCCGTGCTCCCAGGGAGCCACTGCAAAAAGTTAAGCCATTACTTGGCGACGGGCAAAAGTTCACCACATCTGCCAGGTCCTGTTYGGTAGAGACTACCCTTGGTAAACCTAATATCGGGAAAGGTGGATCGTCCGGGTGGATACACATTTTCACGCCTGCTTTTTCTGCCGCAGGGATAATCCCCCGTAAAAAGTAAGCCAGGTTTTCCTTTAATCCTGTGGCATCAACATCGGCATAACGTTTTAAATGCTCTTTGAATTCACTGATAGACAATGTTTTATCAGTTCCCGGCAAGCCGGCCATCAGGTTATTGATGAGTTGCGTTCTTTCCTCAGTAGTAATACTTTCAAGATACTGTTTGGCTATTTGCTGCTGCGCGCTGCTATAATCATCCCGGGCGCCATTGCGTTCCAATATGTACAGATCAAATGCGGCCAGCGCTTTGGCATCGTATCTTAACGCGGTTCCCTTGTTGGGTAACAGGTAGTCAAGATCGGTACGTGTCCAATCCAAAACGGGCATAAAGTTGTAGCATACGGTTGTAATCCCCGCACTTGCTAAATTCTGAAGGGTGCTGACGTAGTTTTCAATATACTTGTCCCTGTCGGCAGATGCGGTTTTAATACTTTCATGAATATTAACGCTTTCCACAACAGACCAGCTTAATCCGGCCTCTTCAATTATTGTTTTACGTTGGATTATTTCATCGAGCCCCCAAATTTCACCTACCGGAATGTGGTAAAGCGCGGTAACTACCCCTGTAGCACCAGATTGAGCAATAGCTGTTAATGTAACCGGATCGGCAGGGCCAAACCATCTGAATGTTTCTTCTAAATTATTCACTATAGGTTAATGGTATTGTAGTTTGACCGGCAAATTACACATCATTATTTCAAGTTGGAAACGTTATTTGAAACAATCTACGATAACGTTTGCGTGAAAGGCCAATGTAGTAGCTGGAATGGATTGCCAGGCAATATACAACAGCAGGTGTTCCACCGGAACGCCCCCGAACACTGGAACGGCCGGAACGCCTTCATCGCTGATAATCAATATTTTAGTATTTTTGAGATTTATAGCTGCGGAACACCATTTGTATTGATTATCAGCGTTTTAACATTTTCAAAAAACTGACACTTTTCTTGTCCTGAAATAGGTTTACACATTAGTAAACAAACATTGTCTTGTTCTGAAATAGGTTTATAGATAAACTTAAAACGTTTTTTTTCATTAATATTTATACCATTTATATCCATAAAAAAAGAGCGGCAGGTATTCAACCCGCCGCTCTTTTAATATTTATACAGAATTATTTTACTACCAGAAAACTGAATAAAGCGCCACAACTATACCTGTAACTATCAATGCACCGGCTAAAAATCCTCTTGATGTTTTAAACATAGATGCATCAATTTCCAGTCCGTTGGTGGTAATACCTCTTGCCTGGTCAATTTTTGATATGATGTACATACCAACAACGCAAATGATAAATACAAAGCCCATACGATCAAGGAAAGGGATCTCGTAAAGTTTGGTAACCTTATCATCCTGTAAAGCCAGTTTCGAAAAACCATATGGCGACAGGAAGCTCAGATCGGCAAAGCGAGGTAACAGTTTAAAGAAACACGACATGATGAAACCGCCAACGGTTGCAAACAAGGCCGCATTTGAAGTAGCCTTTTTCCAGAAAAAACCAAGAATAAACATGGCAAATATACCTGGAGACACGAAGCCTGTATATTCCTGTATATACTGAAACCCTTGTTTACCCTCGCCCATTAATGCCTTGCCAATAAGCTCGGATAAAATGATACCCAATACCATTGCAACCACAACAGACCATTTACCTAAACTTACCAGTTTTTTATCGGTAGCGTTAGGGTTAATGGCTTTTTTGTAAATATCCAGTGTGAAGATGGTAGCTATACTATTTGCCTTACCTGCCAGCGATGCTACAATTGCAGCTGTTAAAGCGGCAAATGAAAGACCCTTTAACCCCGTTGGCAACAAGTTAAGCAGTGATGGATAAGCCTTATTAGGATCCATAACACCCGATGAACTCATCATTTCCTGGTGGAACATGCCTTTTTGGTACAGCAGGTAAGCAGCAATACCCGGCAATACCACAATAACCGGCATCAGCAGCTTAAGGAAAGCCGCGAACAGGATACCACCACGTGCGGTTTTAAGGTTTGCACCCAAAGCCCTTTGGGTAATGTACTGGTTACATCCCCAATAGTTAAGGTTGGTGATCCACATACCACCTATCAGTACCGATAAACCAGGAAGATCCATATAGTTTGGATTATCTTTCTTGAATATCATATGGAAATGATCGGTAGCCTCGGTATGCAATATTTTAAAGCCGTTCAACAAGCCGGTAGTACCTTCTTTTTCGCTTAAAAGCGTTAATGCAAGGTAAGTAGCCATTAAACCACCCAAAATAAGCACCGCAACCTGTATAACATCGGTATAACCGATTACCTTCATCCCACCCAGAGTGATAACAACAGAGAATGCAGCCAACAACCAGATACACAGATGGATATCTAATCCTGATATACCACTGATAGCTAACGCACCAAGGTAAAGGATAGACATTAAGTTAACCACAATGTATAATAACAACCAAAATATGGCCATGATCATAGCTACAGTGCCATTATAGCGCTGGTGCAAAAACTGTGGCATGGTGAAGATCTTGTTTTTAAGATACACCGGTATGAAAAATACTGCCACAATGATCAATGTAATTGCCGCCATCCACTCGTAGGTTGAAATGGCTAAACCCATCTTAAACGCCGATCCGCTGGTACCGATAAATTGCTCGGCAGAGATATTGGATGCGATTAATGATGCCCCGATTGCCCACCAGGTAAGCGACCCTTCTGCCAAAAAGTAATCTTTTGAGGTCGCGTCGGCGTTATGTTTGCGCTTATATACCCACCAGCCATAGCTGGAAACTATAACAAAGTAGATAAAAAATACAGCATAATCGCCGTACGAGAGGGTTTTCAGGTTCATTGTTTGGTCAAGTTGGTTTTAATAATGTTAGTTTGACAATTATAAACTATATATAGCGATTTATCAAATTTTCTAAATATTCTTGTCGGCCGCTTAATGTTTTTGGCTCGCCATTGGTTATTGCATAGGTACGCAAATCTTCCAATGAAAGCTTACCACCTTCAAAATCTTTTCCCGAACCTGTATCAAATGAAGCATATCTGTCAGTACGGATCTTTTTGTATTCTGATTTCTGCAGGATATTATCCGCTATTACCAAAGCACGGGCAAAAATATCCATACCACCAACATGGGCGTAGAACAAGTCGGCCGGGTCTGTAGAGTTACGGCGAATTTTGGCATCAAAATTAACACCGCCACCTTGTAAGCCACCTGCTTCTAATATGATCATCATCGATTCGGTGATCTCATTGATATCATTCGGGAACTGATCGGTATCCCAGCCGTTCTGCGTATCGCCTCTGTTGGCATCTATCGAACCTAATAAACCAGAATCGGCTGCTACCTGCAACTCATGCTGGAATGTATGGCCAGCCAAAGTAGCGTGATTCACTTCCAGGTTAAGCTTAAAGTCGCTCAACAGATCGTACTTCTGCAAAAAGCCTAATACGGTAGCCGCATCATAATCATACTGGTGTTTGGTAGGCTCGCAAGGTTTTGGCTCGATAAAGAAATTACCTTTAAAGCCTTGTTTGCGGGCATAATCCTTAGCTGTATGTAAAAATTTGGCTAAATGTTCCTGCTCACGTTTCATATCGGTATTCAGTAGGCTCATGTAACCTTCACGGCCTCCCCAGAATACATAGTTTTCGCCACCCAAAGCAATGGTAGCATCAATAGCTGCTTTCACCTGGGCACCTGCGTGGGCCAGTACATGAAAATCGGGATTGGTTGCAGCACCGTTCATGTACCTGCGGTGACTAAACAGGTTTGCTGTTCCCCAAAGTAATTTTACACCACTTTCGGCTTGTTTTTGTTTAGCATATTCAACCAAAGCCTGTAAGCGCCTGTCGTTTTCGTTAACATCATTGGTATAATCAACCACATCCACATCATGGAAACAGTAGTAAGGAATGTTCATTTTGGTGATGAACTCAAATGCCGCGTCCATTTTGTCTTTGGCACGTTCAACAGCATCCGCTTTTTCGTCCCATGCAAAAATGTGGGTAGCACCGCCAAACGGATCGGCACCATTACCGTTAAATGAATGCCAGTAAGAACAGGCAAAACGTAAATGCTCGGCCATAGTTTTGCCAGCTACTACCCTGTTAGCATCGTACCAACGAAACGCTAATGGATTATCTGATTCGAGGCCTTCAAATTTAACCTGGCCTATTCCTTTAAAGAATTCTTTTTCTCCGGTGATAATACTCATATTTTTAATTATTGAATTGTATTAATTATTGAATTACTGATTTATTGAATTATTGAATTTTTCTTTTCCCTTTTCTTAACCTTTTGCCTTTGACCTTTTGCCTTTAACCTTTCGCCTTTAACCTCACATCCAAAAGTTCCTTCCATTCCTGGTATATCGGTTCAAACGCGGTGGTTGCTGTTGGTTCTATTAATTGTATAGCTTTTGTATTACTGAATGCTTCGGCCGGCGATTTAAAGATCCCCGCTCCTATTCCGGCGCCTAATGCCGCACCTACACTGCCATCGTTGTTGTATAATTCAACAGGAACACCTGTGGCATTTACAAAAGCTTCGGCAAAAAGCTCACTTAAAAACAGGTTACTTTTACCGGCACGGATCACGGTTGGGTTCATGCCATTACTGCGCATAATATCAAATCCATAACGGAACGCGCAGGCTATACCTTCCTGTACCCCTCTGAAAATATGAGCCTGGGTATGCAGGTTAAGGTCGATATTTTGGAAATGGGCGCCTACCTGCTTGTTATTCAGCATTCGCTCGGCCCCGTTGCCAAATGGCAATACCCTTAAGCCGTCGCTGCCTAACGGCGCTTTTTTTGCTTCGTTGTTTAACTGGGTATAGCTTAAACCTGCACCGAAATTGTATTTTGCCCATCGGTATAGGCTACCGGTGCCATTAATACATAATAATACACCTAAGCGTTTTTCTTCTTCGGTATAATTAACGTGGGCGAAAGTATTGATGCGCGACTGCTGGTCGTAAGCAAGTTGATCGCTCACGCCGTAAATCACGCCCGATGTACCGGCTGTTGCTGCTACTTCACCAGGGTTCAATACGTTTAATGAAAGGGCATTATTGGGTTGATCGCCGGATTTATACGTTACCGGGATGCCTGCCTTTAGTTTCAACTTTTCGGCAACCGAAGTAAGCAATGCACCATGCGATGAAAATACCGGGTTAATTACCGGGAATAAGCTTTCGTCAAAGCCAAAGTAGTTGATAACCTCTTTGGAGATGCTGTTGGTTTTGAAATCGAAGAATACGCCTTCGGATAATGCAGATACCGATGTAGTTATATCGCCGGTTAGTTTCATGGCGATATAATCGCCGGGCAGCATGATCTTATCTATTTTTGCGTAGATCTCCGGCTCGTTTTCCTTAACCCAGGCCAGCTTGGATGCAGTAAAGTTCCCGGGGGAGTTTAACAGGTGCGATAAGCAATTCTCCTCGCCAATGGCTGCAAATGCTTTATCACCAATTTCAACAGCGCGGCTATCGCACCAAATAATACTATCGCGCAATACGTTCTGGTCTTTATCAACCAATACCAAACCGTGCATCTGGTAGGCTATACCTATGGCAGCTATATCCTGCGAATCATAGGCACCTTTGGTATGGCATCTCTCTAAAGCTTTTTGCGCCTGCTCCCACCACATTAATGGTGATTGCTCTGCCCAGCCGGGATGTATGGCTTTTATTGGCGATTCCTCATCCGGGAATTGCGCCGATGTTATAATTTGTTGCGTATCAGCGTTAACAACGCTAACTTTAACCGACGATGTGCCGATATCAATCCCTAATAACAGCATGAATTTTTTTGGGTTACTAACATGAATATTAAAAACGGGTTTACTTTTGGTAATTAATTCCACGAAATTAATTAAATATTTAAAATTACAATCGATTGCGTAAAATATTTTTTCCAAATTGCACTTTATAATGAAAAAAGGAAAACGTACTACCATTTATGACATTGCCGCCAAGCTGGGTATAACCGCGTCTTCGGTATCAAGGGCGCTGAATAACAGTAACCAGGTAAACGAAAAAACCAAGGAGCTCATCATGAAAACAGCCGATGAGTTAAACTACAAGCGTAACGTACTTGCCTCAAATTTGCGTAAGGGGCATTCAAAAACCATCGGTGTGGTAGTACCCCGCATTAACCAGAATTTTTTTGCGAATGTGATTGCCGGTATCGAGGAAGCCACCTATCAAAAGGGGTATAACCTCATCATCTGCCAATCGGGCGAGCTGCATGATAAAGAGATCCAGTGTGTGAATACGTTGATAAACCAGGATGTTGATTGTATCGTAATATCTGTATCTGCAGATGGGAACGATTACCAGCACCTTCAAAATGTAATAGATCATGGCATCCAGCTTATC
Source organism: Mucilaginibacter sp. P5_A6 (assembly GCF_056400585.1). Classification (NCBI taxonomy): domain Bacteria; kingdom Pseudomonadati; phylum Bacteroidota; class Sphingobacteriia; order Sphingobacteriales; family Sphingobacteriaceae; genus Mucilaginibacter; species Mucilaginibacter sp. P5_A6. The sequence continues at coordinate 131,306 of NZ_JBFUKZ010000021.1, forward strand.
CAGTTTGACCGCGTGGCCGAGGAACTGGAAACGCTGAAAGTGATCAATGATAATGAGCAGGCTTCTTATGAAGCCGTATCGCACCTGATAGAAAGCGGGTATAAACGTATTGGATTGCTTGAAGGCCCACAAAACCTCAGTATTTTTAAGCAACGTAAATCGGGCTACCTGCGGGCATTAAAGGCCTACAATATTGATGTGATTGACGAACTGATAGTTGAAAACGCCTGGACAAAAGAGCTGGGCGCCGAAGGAACCCGCAAACTATTAACACTCCCCCAGCCTCCTGATGCCATATTTGCTTCCACATCAGATTTCTCGGCCCTGGGTGTTTTGGAGGTAGCCAATGCCATGAAAATAAAAGTGCCATCTGAATTGGGCGTTTGCGGCTATGCAAATGAAGGATTTTCGGAAATCACCAGTCCGTCCATTACCACTATCGACCAGTTTAGTGTTTACATGGGTAACACCGTTGCAAACCTTTATTTCCAGGAAAAGGGCAATACCGATACTACAGCCAAGCCGAAAATCATCAGTATTAAGCCCGAGCTGATCATCAGGGGATCGACGGCGAAGAATGGGAAGGGGTAGAATGTTAGTTGTTATCTGCCGGCAAATACTCACCCAACGAGGCTGCGCCGAAAAGAGGGTGATAATAATTTTCTATACTTGATTTTACCGTCTAATGCATTTTATATTGGCCTTAAACTTTATGCCTAAACATGAATAATTGTATAAAATTCGCCATAAATAAGACTTATTTTTACTCCTTATTTATGTTAACATTGGGATTGTTTTTATTAGATACCTGCTATTTATTATTTAACAAACCTACAAAACGAGATATTCTCCCGATGGTTACTCTTGACATTTTTTATTTAATTGTGATCATCCTATTCGTTAGAAAATATCTTGTGCTTTCCTCGGATAACCTAACCGCGCTCGAATTAAACGAAAATGGAATTATTGATTACATTTCAAACGTCAGCGTAAAATGGCATAACGTTTCCGATATTCGTTTTAAAAAAGCAGGGAGTAATTCCTATATTTCGATTGTTGTGAATGATAAGAAAGAAGTAATCAGACAAAGTAAAAATGTTTTCAAAAGGATTTCTCTTTATATTGTCATGCTTATCACAGGTAGTCCGATTAGAATATTACCGATTTATATCAAGGGGAAAAATGCAGATATCTTCTATAAAATATATGACTATTTCAAAAAGAGAAATTTAAAAGCTGACATAGGATAATATCAACTCTAAAACTCCTCCTCCATCAACAAAGTTACCGGCCCAATCAATCCATTCCCTCAACGGCGAACATTTTTCCGGCTCGCTAATCGTCCAGGTTTTACGTTTCCCTCTGGGAACGATACATCATAGGCCAAATGGTTAAGCCAGGTGCTGGTTACCTCCACTTTCAGGGAGTTTTTACCCGGAACAATTGCAATAGTTAAATCTAACTGGTAAGGATTGGACCAAACGGCACCAATAAATTTTCCGTTAAGCGTCACTTTCGCTATCATGTTCACTGCTTCCAGGTTAATCAATAAAACGTGCCGGGTTCCGTTTTATCAACGATGAATGTGGTTGCGTACGCGGCGGTATCCGAAAAAGCTTTTGCCTCACTTCGTTTCATTATATTTGGTTCCGGGACTTATCTGCCTTCATTTTTAGTAAAAAGCATCCAATAATACAACCCTTTACCCCGAAATACCTGTTATTCATATTCAATATCAATTAACATTTCTGTTACATTTGTGCCATATAGCTTTTAACTTTCAACCATAATTTATTGCACTATGGATGATTTTATTGCAGCAAGGTCGCAAATGGCCCTATCATTAGGTTTTCATATTATTTACTCCTGCATTGGTATGGTTATGCCTGTTTTTATGGCCATATCGCATTATAAATGGATAAAAACCAAAGATCCGGTTTACAAAAACGTTACCATAGCCTGGAGCAAAGGTGTAGCTATATTTTTTGCCACCGGAGCTGTATCCGGTACCATGCTGTCTTTTGAGCTGGGTTTATTGTGGCCATCGTTCATGAAGCATGCAGGCCCCATATTTGGGATGCCGTTTTCATTGGAGGGTACGGCCTTTTTTATTGAAGCAATTGCACTGGGGTTTTTCCTTTACGGGTGGAACAAGCTTAACACCTGGTTTCATTGGGTTACCGGGGTGGTGGTTGGTATAAGTGGGATAGCATCGGGTATTTTGGTGGTTTCGGCCAATGCCTGGATGAACAGCCCATCCGGTTTTGATTATGTGGACGGTAAGTATTTAAACATCGATCCATTAAAGGCCATGTTTAACGAGGCCTGGTTTTCCGAATCGTTACACATGACCATAGCTGCATTTTCCGCAACAGGTTTTGCGGTAGCGGGGATCCATGCGCTCATGATCTATAAAAAAAGGAATATTGCTTTTCATACCAAATCATTTAAAATAGCTATAGTATTTGGCGCGGCGGCGGCCATACTTCAACCTTTAAGCGGCGATATCTCTGCCAAGGGTGCCGCCAAAAGACAGCCAGCCAAGCTTGCCGCAATGGAAGCCTATTTTCATACCCAGGAATATGCGCCGCTGGTTATTGGCGGGATACCGGATACCGTAGCTAAAAAAGTAAATTATGGTTTAGAGATTCCCGGCTTACTGAGCTTTTTGGTTCACGACAATTTTAAAACATCTGTGAATGCGCTGGACAAGATCCCGTTTAAGGATCAGCCCCCTGTTGCAATTGCACATTATGCATTTCAAATCATGGTAGGTATCGGTACATTGATGATGTTCATCGGGATCCTGTATTTTATTGCCCTTTGGAAAAAGAAGGAATGGTTTAGCAAAGCATGGTTTCTTAAATTATTCATTATTGCCACACCATTGGGCTTTATTGCGCTGGAGGCCGGGTGGACAGTTACCGAAGTTGGCCGCCAGCCATGGATAATCCAGGGAGTTATGCGCACAAGCGATGCCGTAACCAAAATGCCCGGCATTCAGTATACTTTTTACCTGTTCACCTTCATTTACTTCACCCTGAGCGTATTTGTTATTTTCCTGCTGAAAAGACAGATCCAGATGGTACCAGAATTGTACGACCGTTAACCCGCTGATATTATGTTATACGTTGTTATCTTATTTTTATTTGCCGCCATTACCCTTTACTTCCTGTTGGGTGGTGCCGATTTTGGCGCGGGCATCATCGAGCTGTTTACATCAACCGATAATAAATCCCGCACCCGCAAAACCATGTACCAGGCCATAGGCCCCATTTGGGAGGCCAACCACATGTGGCTAATTATTACCGTGGTTATCCTTTTTGTAGGTTTCCCGGATATTTACAGCGAAATGTGCACTTACCTGCATATTCCCCTGTTAATCCTGCTATTGGGTATTATTGCCCGTGGAACTGCCTTTACCTTTCGTAATTATGATGCTATAAAAGACGAAAAAACACAGGCGTTTTATAACCATATGTTTGTGTATTCCAGCTTTGTTACGCCTTTGTTTTTAGGCATTATTGCCGGCAGCGCACTGTCTGGTCAAATTGATCCAACAGCTGCAACATTTGTAAGTGCCTATATATTTAGCTGGCTCAATTGGTTTTCGGTAGCTGTGGGCTTCTTCACCGTGGCTCTTTGCGGCTTCCTTGCTGCGATTTATATTGTTGGTGAAACAGACAATGTTGATGATATAAAACGCTATATCAAAAAAGCAAAAGTATCAAACATTGTGGCCGTTATTTGCGGAGGGCTGGTTTTTATTGCATCCGAGATTGAGCATGTGGGCTTATCCAAATGGATTTTTGGCAACCCGGTGAGCCTTACGGCCGTGATAGCCGCTACCCTATCGCTGGTATTATTATGGTTTATCATATCCGAAAAGAAAAACCGGCAATGGATCAGGTTATTGGCCGCATTCCAGGTAAGTTTGATCCTGATCTCGGTTGGTGCAACACGCTTCCCCCGTTTCGTGATATTTAAAGGAGGCAGCTCCATGTCGCTCTTAACCGATCATGCCACCAACAACACTATTGATGACCTTGGGATAGGATTGCTGATTGGTAGTTTATTTATACTGCCCGCGCTGGGGTATTTGTATTACAGCTTTCAAAGGAAGGATAGATAAATTGTCTGAACCGGAATTCATCGAATTAACGAATTAACGAATTTGCAGAATTTTAGAATTCTAATAATTCAACTAATTCGATGAATTCCGGTTCAGAAAAAACCTACCTCTGAAATATCTCCGGGTACTTCCTTATAAAATAAACCGGCGTGCAGCTCCAGGCATGGCAGTAGCTGTTTACCGGGTAAAAGTCATAAGGAGATTTTAGTTCGTCTTTAGGGTAATAAACTTCCCAAAAAGTATCAGCCCCTTTTTTGATCATGCCACCCCAGTAAGTAGTGAGCGCTTCTTTGGCTTCGGTCTTTAAACCGCTTTCAATTAAAGCCGCCACATAATAGTGAAACATATATGGTGCACCGGGGTGTACCGCATTGGTTACAGCTGGTAACGCCTTTAGCGCTTTTTGTCCTTCGGCTTTGGTAGCTACGCCGCTTAATACCATCCAGGCTTGCGCGCCGTATGATATCTGCTTATCTACCCCACTCACAAACAGACCCGATTTTTTATCATACAGGTTTTTATGGGCAGCATCCTTTAATTTTTTGGCTAATGCAGGAAGTTCGGCAACTTCGCTTTCCTTGCCTAATAATTTAGCCAGGGCATAGGTTTGGTTAAGGGTATAAACACTTAAGCCCTGCAAAACGGTTTGTTTATCAAGATCGTTCTTCCAGTCGAAAAACACCCACCATTCTTTGCCCGCTTTAACGTAGTCCATCATACCATCTTCGCCTGCATATTTTTTAATCATATCGAGTTGTTTTTTGGCAACAGGCCACAAATCACTACCGGTTTGTTTATCGCCGGTGGCGGTAACGTATTCCTTCAATGCTACATTGTACAGGAAGCAATAATCAAGCAGGCGGTTGCCGGTTTGTGCATGAGGCTCGGGTGTTTCAAATACATTTGATATCAGCACCCCATCTTCGGCAGATAAACCGGCCAGTAAATAAAAGCAGCGTTTGGTAAGGTTATTATTCTGGAAAGAATACAGGTTAGCCAATGATTCAAGGTAAAGGTCTCCTATCCATAACCGGCGATCACGTTTTGGGCCATCTTCATATACGGTTTGCATGCACTCTTTTAACGTAGTTAAACCTACCCTGTCAATATCCTGTATCATTTGCGTCGTTCCGGCGGCTAAGGTGGCAGGTGCGGTAGCTACGGATGTTGTTGCCTTAAATTCAATATTAGTGATTGCAAAATCAAAGTAATTTGATGCCCCTAATAACTCTATCTTCACAAAACGGCAAGCCAGCCTGCGCGGAATAGTAATAGTGGCAGGCGACTCGGTAACCGTAACAATCTCGTCCTGTAGCCAGGCCCGGCTCAGTGTTCCCGGGTAGGGATCAAATGGTGTTGCCAATTCTGAAGGAACTTCACCAAAGGTAAATTTTAACCTTAACGGGGCATCCATAACACCCTTTGTTGCTTTTACGGTGAAAGTGAAATAGCCGGTCATGTGTTCGCCAAAATCAGCAACTACCCCGCTTTGTTTTTTAAATGAGTTGCTGTACAACACATCTACCCCATCGGACTTTACTGTTTTCCAGCCCTGGAAAGCCGCAGCATCTTTTTCAAGTTTCACCAAAGCGATTGGCTGTTTTACAGATTCGATGAGTTTGGGTTTATATTCTTCGGCTTTTTTTAGCCAGGCTTGCCTGTAACCTGCATAAGGGTCCTGGGCTTTTACATTAGCCGTTATCAATGCGATAGCGCAGGTAAATAAAAAAATGAACTTAGCGTTTGGTCTGTTTGGCGCCATAAAGGTTAAATTTAAGATTGAGTTCTTTGGTTTGGTATCATGGAGAAGACCAGGCAAAGAAATAATTGGTTGTTGCAATATAAAAATATGCAGTTGTGAAACCATCCTGTACTATCTTTTTAAATTAAAAATATAATTGTGGAATATTACATTTGTGCCAGCCCAATTATAAAGCGTGAAGAACTACCTGAAAATATTATCTATTGATGAGTATTCCATTACTCCAAAATACCTTCAGTTATCAAATGCCATCATCAGGGCAATTGAAAGTGGTGATATTGTTAAGGATGACATGCTGCCTTCTATTAACGACCTTAGTTTTGCACTGGATACATCACGCAATACCATTGAAAGGGTTTACAAGGAGTTAAAGGATAAAGGTATTGTAAGCTCGGTACCGGGTAAAGGTTTTTTTATCTCGAATACTGATTTTCAAAAGCCACTGAAGATCTTMCTGCTGTTCAACAAGCTAAGCGCGCATAAAAAGATAATTTACGATGCCTTTGTTGCTACCATTGGCGAACTGGCTACCATTGATTTTTATATTTATAATAACGATTTCTACTTTTTTAAAAAGATAATTGCTGATAGTTTCCAGAACGATTATGCCAAATACATCATCATCCCCCATTTTTTGGATAATGAAACCAAGGCTCATGAGATCATCAATACCATTCCAAAGGATAAGCTGATCCTGCTGGATAACCTGGTGCCGGGCGTAAACGGTAAATTTGCGGCCATTTACGAAAATTTTGCGTCGGATGTTTATGAGGCCCTTAAGAAGCTGCTTGATAAGCTAACTAAGTATCATACCATTAAGCTGATATTCCCGGGTAAAACCTATCATTCCAAAGAGATCCTGAAAGGTTTTCTTAATTTTTGCAGGCAATATGCATTTGATTATGAGGTAGTTGATTCTTTAGCTTCAGAAACGATTCAAAGGGATACGGTTTATATCAGTTTAATGGAAGACGACCTGGTTGAACTGATCAAAAAAATCATTGCTTCTGAGCTCAAAGTAGCTAAAGATGTGGGCGTAATATCCTATAACGAAACCGCGCTAAAAGAGATTATTCTTGATGGTATTACCACCATATCTACAGATTTTAAACTTATGGGAAGCAAAACCGCCGAGTTTGCGCTAAGCAATTGCCATGAGCATTTTGCTGTGCCATTTAATGTCACCTTAAGGAGTTCGTTGTAAAACCGATCCTAAAAAAAATGCGCATTAAAATTCAATCCTGAATGTAGTTCCCTTTCCCGGGATACTTTTTACTGTGATATTTCCGCCCATAGCTTCTACCTGGTTCTTAACCAGGAACAGGCCTATTCCCCGCGCATCATTGTTTCCATGAAAGGTTTTATACATGCCAAAAATATTTTGGCCGTGCCTGTTCAGATCTATACCAATGCCATTATCCTCAATTTCCAGTATGGTTTTGTGGCCGGGGCTATCAGCAGATATAGCTATTTCCAGCGGTTTCTCAGGATCACGGTATTTAATACCATTGGTAATTAAATTAAGCAAGATACTTTCCAGGTAGGCCTTGTCACAATTAATTTCAATTTCAGGATCAACCTTGATAGAAAGATTTGCTGCAGCCTCTTTCAGTGATCCGGACAGGATATTTATTGTTCTGTTAATCTCCAGGGCCAGGTTAAGGTACTTTAAATTGTGCTTATTATTGGCATGCACATCAACCACTTCATTTAAATGTCCCAGCGTTTCCTGCAAATTATTTGCGCTTGTTCCCAGCATATCGGTCAGGTTATCTTTTTCAGATTTGTCTTCCTCATTAAGAATCATATCGGTAAGCATCTGAATATTGCCGGTATGAGAACGAAGGTTATGAGATACAATATGGGCAAAGTTTAATAAGCGGCTGTTCTGGGCGCTAATGATCTCCATTGCTTTAATCCGTTCCAGCTCCATGTTTTTTCTTTCCGTGACATCTTTAATCTGCGACACAAAATACAAGGGGTTTCCCTGCTGATCACGCACTAAAGTAACATTTAGGGATGCCCATATAATATTACCATTTTTATGGAAATAGCGCTTATCCATTTGATAAGCCATAATCTTATTATCCAGCAATTGATGCATTTGTACCAGGTCAATATCAAGGTCATCCGGATGGGTAATGTCCTGAAAGGTCTCCTTTTTCAAATCGTGCTCTTCGCGGCCTAATATCTGGCATAGCATTTTGTTCACTCTGATCCATCCACCAACGGGCGATACCAGTGCCATACCTATCGGCGCATATTCAAATGCATGATGAAACTGCGCTTCCTGTTCGGCCAATCTTTTAAGCAAGTCAACCTGTTCGGTAATGTCTTCTATTGTGCCATATATTTCTGTACATATACCGTCTTCGAAACCAGCCTTTATCCTAACTTTTATCCATTTGGTATTCCCTTTTGCTGTCCGCAGCTCAAATTCTCCGCTTAACGGATCCCTGGTTGTTATGGCATCTTCTATCAATTGCTTTATAGCATTTTGATCAAAATAAAACCCGATGGATTTTTCCAAAGTTGGCTTAAAGTCGGGGCCGACCTCATAAATTCCCCTTACCACCGCATTCCAGTAAATTTCGTCGGTTAACATATTTCTTTCCCAAATACCCAGGTGGACAAGCGGTATAACTTTTTGGTAGAGTTCGAGTTTGGTTTGCATAAAAGAAATTAGGGGTTGATCGGCTCAATAAAGAAGATAGTAAATTTGGTTTATACGTTACCTACTACCTTTTGTTTAAATTATTAGGTGCGCAATTTATTTATTTTCGCTGTAATTGCTAACTTCCTTTGGTTTAAAAATGGTATTGGTAATTGTTCTTGATTATAATTATTATCGTACCACCAAACTGCACTGTCTTATATAATCTAACTATGCATATCCTGATAGCACCAAATGCTTTTAAAAATAGCATAACAGCACAGGCTGCTGCTACTGCCATTGAAAAAGGACTGCAGCAAAGCAAACTGCTATGTACAACAGCATGTTTCCCGATAGCTGATGGTGGCGATGGTACGGCTGCCCTTATCATCCAAAAGCTGCGGGGTGATTATGTTACAATGGATGTTCATGATCCTTTGGGCAGATTAATTAAAACCTCGTTCGGTTTGGTTGATGGCGGCAAAACCGCGGTAATTGAAATGGCTGATGCATGTGGCCTCAGATTGCTGAGGCATGATGAACTAAACCCGCTAAAGGCCACCTCCTACGGAACCGGCGAAATGATAAAAAAAGCCCTCGACCTTGGTGTAAGCACCATTTTAATTGCAATGGGCGGCTCGGCCACGGTTGATGGCGGAACCGGTATTTTAAAAGCACTTGGCATTAATTTTTTCGGAGCCGACGGCCGTCTATTGGATAATATGCCTGAAAGCCTGCCCTACCTGAAAAGGATTGATAGTTCAGGTACGGATACCCGCTTGCAAAATACAAGGTTGGTGGTGCTTTGTGATGTGGATAATGTGTTATTGGGATCGCAGGGGGCGGCGGCAGTATTTGGTCCGCAAAAGGGAGCAGGCTCCGAAGATGTAAAAATACTTGATGCAGGGCTTTCCAGGTTTAATGTTGTTACCCTACAGCAGCTCAATATAAATATGGCCGCAACCCGATATGGTGGTACTGCAGGCGGAGCATCTGCAGGGGTTTATGCCTGGCTAAATGCCAGGCTCGTAAACGGCATTGATTATTTTATGGAACTTACTCATTTTGATGAGGCTCTGTATAAAAGCGACCTGGTAATAACCGGCGAAGGAAGCATTGATGAACAGACCCTGCAGGGAAAAGGCCCTTTCGGGGTGGCCTGCAGGGCAAAGGCAAAAGGAATACCTGTAATTGGTTTGGCCGGTAAAATTCCCCTTAGCAATAACGAAAAACTAAACCAATACTTTGATGTGCTGATGGCCATTGGCAACGAGCCCGCAGATATCCCCGCCGCGTTAGCCCATACAGAACAAAATTTAACGCGGGTGGCGAAAGATATTGCCGAACTATTAAGCATGGGAATTTAACAACCGGCAAACAGGTTCTGCCGCTAACATTGATCAGATTGGACAGCGATTTTAATCAATGTCCTCCACTGTCGGCCGTAAAACTTTTATCATCTGCCGATGGGCCGTAGATAGACGGGACCGCAATATCATTCAGTCGCATGTATACAGTTAGCTGACCGCGATGATGTACCATGTGGTTAATAGTTGATTCCACCTGTTCTTTCTTGGGCGAACTAAATAATTCCCGGCCATTTGCCTTAAGGTAAAATGTTTCTGCCAAAGTGCCTTCCTTAATGCTCGATAACATGCTTTTAGCTTCCGTTACATTCTGTTTAAAGTGGTTCACAAGGTCCTGGGTGGTTTGGGCCTTTATATGCTGAAAAGTAGCAAAGTCGATTTCTGAATGTTTTATAATATGTGTTATCCATAAAGGGATCTCGGCAACAAGCAATGCCAGGTAACCCAGTTCCATTGACTTTTCATGCGGTTTCCAGCCGAAAAGCTCTGGCGGAATGCGCTCCAGGCATTTCAGAGTGGCGGGTACTTCAGCTTCCAGTTCTTTAGCAAATTGCTCGGCGAATAGTAAATCGTTCATAGCTTTGAAAATTATTCATAAGCAATAAACATCCATTCGTTTAAATAGTTTAGGTTTTTTATATTGTGTATTATCACTTATCTTCAACAGGATCTGGCGGAGCTGGCCGGGATGGATCATATATCGCTACCGCAACCTTTGAATCGGCGCAGCCATAATACAGGAACCATTTCTTTTTAAAATAAACCATACCTTCTATAAAAACAGTGCCGTTAACGTATTGGCCGCTTTTTTCAAAGGGAGCCATAGGTCGCAGGAAAGGTACATCCAGCCTGGTAATATTTTTTGAAGGATCTTTCTTATCAAACAATGCCTGTCCTGCACAATATGAATTGGCATTAAACCTTTTATCCCTGTTCTCGTCTGCCTTATTTTTACCATTATAAAATAAGATGACACCTTGTTTGGTCATTAAAGCCGGCGGCCCGCATTCTGTCAAATCACTGTCGAAATAGCCATTGCGGGGTGATATCAATTGTTTCAGCTCACCGTTTTTATCAACAACCGGCGCCCAGTCAACCAGGTTGGTAGATGTAGCGGCATAAACATGCTGCTCTCCCCAGTACAACCAGTATTTACCATTAATTTTAATCACCACTTGTTTTCCATTAACCACCTTTGTAAGGATGGATGCAGATTTACTGGCAATATTAAAAAACTTACCATGATAAGCTGTTTCAAAGATAGGCCCATGCTTTTTCCAGTGTACCAGGTCTTTGGAGGTTGCTGCTCCCAAACGCGGCAACTCGCGGTTCCATTCGGTATAAAAAACAACATATGTTCCATTAGGTGTAACCGCAACACGCGGATCCTCGCAACCACCGGGCCATTCATATTTCTTTGCCATATCATTATCCGGGTAAAGTACGGGCGTTTTTTTCCGGTTAAAATGAATGCCGTCAGCACTTTCTGCATATCCTAAGCGCGATGTGCGAAAACCAATCCCAATACCAAACAAGTCCTCTGCCCGATACAATACAACCACTTTGCCTTTTTTTATAGCTGCAGCCGGATTAAAAGTATCATTGGCTTCCCATGGCACCATCTTGTTACTTACCGGGTCTTTAAACCTGGAGCTGGTATCTGGTGATATGATGGGGTTTATATTTGCCGGTCTTTCAAAACCTCCAAAAGCCCATGAGGGCAGGGTGTTTTTGGGGATCTGGCCCAGGCATGTCTGGGCTACTAAAACAAAGGCTAATATCTTCCAGGTCTTTATTAAGTTAATCATCATAATTGGCTTATTGAGGATATAATTTTTCAGGAGCGCTCCTTTTATTGCAGTTACACATCCCACGGTACGGCGAAGCCGCCAATGTAGATGAAATATAGTAAGTAATATAAAAATAGTTTGCGCAGAATTAAATAAAATAACGAAGTTAAGATGGACATACCAAAGCTCCACGATCAATGAGCCATTTACAGAAAGAAAAAAACGCAGTTAAATAAATCAACAATCACATTTACTATATTTAAACCATGCTTTTCACCGAAGACTTTTTGCATTATGTATGGAAATTCAGGCTATTTGATCGCATAGACCTGCAAACCGAAGATGGTAAAACGCTTGAAATATTTTCGACGGGGACACATAATACTGATGCAGGCCCCGATTTTCACAATGCCCGGATCAAAATAGATGACACCCTTTGGGCCGGTAATGTTGAAGTTCACCTTTCTGCCTCTGATTGGCAAAAGCATGGCCATACCAATGATGATGCTTATAACAATGTAATTTTGCATGTGGTTTATAATAATGACCTGCCGCTTGTTTTAACCAGCGGGCGCAAGGTGCCAACTCTTCAACTAAGAGACAGAATCCCAGCCGAACTATATAACCGTTACCACCAGATGGTATTCGGTAACCAAACCATTATACCTTGCGAAGCCAGTATTGGCATTGTTGATGGGCTCATTATGCATAACTGGCTAACACGGGTGTTGGTTGAACGGCTCGAAAAGAAATCGGCCTTAGTAACAGCGGCCCTGGCTATTAATCGAGGCGATTGGGAGGAAACATTCTACCAGTTTTTGGCTGCAAACTTTGGGTTTAAAACTAACGCGTTACCTTTTGAGTTGCTCGCTAAATCGCTGCCGCAGCTTACCCTTAGCAAACACAAAAACAACCAGATGCAGATAGAGGCGCTGATATTTGGACAGGCTGGATTTTTAGAAGGGGATTTGAAAGATGAATATCCAAACAAACTGAAAAAGGAATATGATTTTCTGCGGAAGAAATACAGTTTGAAGCCGATAGAAAATCACTTATGGAAGTTTATGCGGTTACGGCCTCAAAATTTTCCTACGGTGAGGCTGGCTCAATTTGCAGCACTCGTTGTAAATTCTAACCATCTGTTCTCCAAGATATTGGAGGTAAAGGATATCGATGCACTAAGAAGTCTTTTCGCGTCTATAAAAACAAACGCATATTGGGACGATCATTTTCGCTTTGATGTACCTTCAAAGCCCTCGCCTAAAATTATGGGGGCATCATCTGTAGATATTTTGCTTATCAATACCCTTGCTTTATTCCTGTTTAGTTT
>NZ_JBFUKZ010000022.1:0-144165 GCF_056400585.1 Mucilaginibacter sp. P5_A6
ATTTACTTCTGATACAAAAACTGAAACTCCATCTAATCAAAGTACGGCTTTCACCGGTGGCCCGAAAAAAGACTTAGGCACTGCTGACTTTGCTTTCACCGGCGGTCCGAAAAAAGATTTAGGTACTGCTGATTTCGCTTTCACCGGCGGTCCGAAAAAAGATTTAGGTACTGCTGATTTCGCTTTCACTGGCGGCCCGAAAAAAGATTTAGGTACTGCTGACTTCGCTTTCACCGGCGGCCCGAAAAAAGACTTGGGTACTGCTGATTTCGCTTTCACAGGTGGTCCGAAAAAAGATTTAGGTACTGCTGACTTTGCTTTCACCGGTGGCCCGAAAAAAGATTTAGGTACTGCTGATTTCGCTTTCACTGGCGGTCCGAAAAAAGATTTAGGTACTGCTGACTTTGCTTTCACCGGTGGCCCGAAAAAAGATTTAGGTACTGCTGATTTCGCTTTCACTGGCGGTCCGAAAAAAGATTTAGGTACTGCTGACTTCGCTTTCACTGGCGGCCCGAAAAAAGACTTGGGTACTGCTGATTTCGCTTTCACTGGTGGTCCGAAAAAAGACTTGGGTACTGCTGATTTCGCTTTCACAGGTGGTCCGAAAAAAGATTTAGGTACTGCTGACTTCGCTTTCACAGGTGGTCCGAAAAAAGATTTAGGTACTGCTGACTTCGCTTTCACTGGCGGTCCGAAAAAAGATTTAGGTACTGCTGACTTCGCTTTCACTGGCGGTCCGAAAAAAGACTTAGGTACTGCTGACTTTGCTTTCACTGGTGGTCCAAAAAAAGATTTAGATACTGCTGATTTCGCTTTCACTGGCGGTCCGAAAAAAGACTTAGGTACTGCTGACTTTGCTTTCACTGGTGGTCCGAAAAAAGACTTAGGTACCGCTGATTTTGCAGCATAATAAAACTATCTGCAGCCAACAATTTCAACAACGTACTAACGCAACATCATCATGAAAAAGATCATCATCGCAATAGTCATCATATTAACTTCGGGCATAACTGCTTATTCATTAAGCACTAAAGAAAATACCAATACAAACTCAAAGGTAAAAACCGAAGCCGAGTCATTTACAGCCAAAGCAGGCCACGGCCCCAAAGCTGACCTTGGCACTGCCGATTAATTTTAGCATGTAGTAAGCTGCAGGTTGATGTGTTCTTCAACCTTTAACGGGCACCGGTGCGCTATGAAGCGCTAACACCTTTCTCTCTTAACAGCCGGCAAATACATCAAGCTCCCCCCTGGTTTATACGGTGTTACCTTTCATGATGGAAAAATACAAAACAAGCCCCGCCTTTAACGCGTTGTTTACCTATTTGGAAATTGTGCCGGTTGGCATCGTGATATCTTTAATAGCTGCGCTCATACTTAAAAAAAATCGAAACCAATTAACGTAAACGCATAGATCTAAACATAATTGATTAAATATGAAAAAAGTAACGGGCCTGGGCGGCGTATTTTTTAAATGCGATGACCCAAAAGGTATGAACGAATGGTACGCCAAAAATCTTGGATTGCCTGCCAGTGAATACGGAACTACATTTGAGTGGCGGCAAGCCGATGATCCGTCGAAAACAGGATCCACATCCTGGTGCACGTTTCCGCAGGATACCAAATATTTCAATCCCTCGACTAAGCCATTTATGATTAATTACCGGGTGGAAAATATCGCTGCGCTGGTAGATGAACTAAAAAAGGACAACGTGACCATTATTGATGAGATTGCGGAATATGACTATGGCAAATTCGTCCATGTGCTCGATCCGGAAGGGAACGTTATTGAGCTTTGGGAACCAAAAGATGAGTTGGATCAGGATAACGTGGCAGAGTAAACATAGCTCACATATCGAATACAGCGATGCTTTTGCCCCCATCGCTGTACTCGATATAAGGGGGAGATAATCCCTTTAAGATTTGCCTTTATCCACTGTTTGATTTTCTTTAATTCGCCTCCGGGGACTCGTCCCGACGGTACTTTTCCTGTTTGCAGATATAAACCGCCCCCTTTTTACCTGACCCGCACTAACGTCGAATGCTGCCAGGCTATCCTGCCAGGTAACATTTTCCGGGGCGGCTTTTTAATCCCACTACACCTTATATATACAGCACATAAAGCAGCCCTGTCAATTCCTGCCACCTAAATCAATAAACATCAATATATTTGCCGCAAACTTGATAATATGCAGCACATAAAGCAATATGTTGATGAGCACAGGCAACGTTTACTCGACGAATTATTTGCCCTATTGCGTTTCCCATCGGTTAGCGCCGATCCTAAATACAAAAACGATGTATTAAATACTGCCGACTATGTTGCGCAAAAACTACGCGATGCCGGTGCCGATAATGTGGAGATATGCCAAACGGCAGGCTACCCTATAGTTTATGGCGAAAAAATAATTGATGCCGGCAAACCCACCGTTTTGGTTTACGGTCACTACGACGTGCAGCCTGCAGATCCGTTGGAGCTGTGGAAAACTCCCCCCTTTGAGCCTACCATTCGCGATGGCAAAATTTATGCCCGTGGCGCCTGTGATGATAAGGGCCAGTTTTACATGCACGTAAAGGCATTTGAACTGATGATGCAAACCGATACCCTGCCCTGCAATATCAAATTCATGATTGAAGGAGAGGAAGAAGTTGGCTCATCTAACCTTGAAATTTTTGTAAAAGCAAATAAAGAAAAGCTAAAGGCCGACGTGGTGCTGATATCTGATACATCGATGATCAGTATGGAGCATCCATCCTTAGAAACCGGCTTACGCGGGTTATCATACCTTGAGGTTGAAGTAACCGGCCCCAACAGGGATTTGCACTCGGGCGTGTATGGTGGTGCAGTGGCCAACCCAATCACCATCTTATCAAAGATGATAGCCTCTCTTCATGATGAAAACAACCACATCACCATCCCCGGTTTTTATGATAGCGTAATTGAGCTTACACCTGCCGAACGTACCGCCCTTAACAACGCGCCATACGATGAAGCAGCATACAAAACCGACCTTGATGTGGCCGAACTTTGGGGCGAAAAAGGATATACCACCTTTGAACGCACCGGTACGCGCCCTACTCTTGAGGTTAACGGTATATGGGGTGGCTACATTGGCGAAGGCGCCAAAACTGTATTGCCATCAAAGGCTCATGCCAAAATTTCGATGCGCCTGGTGCCAAATCAAACATCAGATGCCATAACCGAACTATTTACCAAACATTTCCTAAGCATAGCGCCGGCCAATGTGAAGGTAAAAGTAACCCCGCACCACAGCGGCGAACCGGCGGTAACACCAACCGACAGCATTGCTTACCGGGCGGCCCAAAAAGCCATTACCGAATCGTTTGGTAAAGAGCCAATCCCCACCCGCGGCGGGGGCAGTATCCCTATTGTTGCCCTGTTTGAGGCTGAGCTTGGCCTTAAAACTGTGTTGATGGGTTTTGGCCTGGATAGCGATGCCCTGCACTCGCCCAATGAAAAGTATGACATTTTCAACTACTATAAAGGAATTGAAACAATACCATTGTTTCATAAGTACTTTGCGGAACTGAGCAAGTAGTTGGCTTTGGACAAAATATTTTTAGATAAAGGAAATTACTGCCCCTAAGTTAATCCTGAACCCTATTTAGAGCCAATTTTGGATAATGATTGATAAGATTTATTATCTAAAATTGCCTCTATAGCAGCTGCAATGTCATAGACATTTCCTTGCCGTTGGTTAGTGAGGATAATGATCGTTCTATCTTTGCTGGTCTTAGTTAACTCCAATGCCTGGTAATGCAACGCCGTGCCGTCATGTATATGGTTAATTACTTTATCGCCCTCCATACTACCTCCACCCAAACCGCATTGCCTGTCGGGCTCTACGGGTGTAATTATTTCATGAGTCGATGCAGCATTGATTAGGCAAAATTTAGTAATACATTGCGACCATTTATAAAAATCATCTACCGTTAAACAGGTCCAACCAGATATTGGCACTTCAAGGCCGTCCTGTTTAAAGTCGTTATTAAAAGATTTAGCTACTAATAAATAACTATCAGTCGGATCAATCACACCATTGTTAATACCGGCTGCTTTTAGCATGTTTTGTTGCACAAATTGGTTAAACGATATACCTGTTACTTTTTCAATTATCCTTCTGCGTAAGAAAGTGTTGTTGTTATTATAAGCATAGCTACTTCCAGGTTCAAAATCCAGCCGTTGTAACAATTGAAGATCTTTCCAGTTATCTGCATCGCTATGAACTGTCTGCCATTTTATTTCAGGTAGTCCGCTGGTATACTGCAATAAATTTTTGATGCTTATTTTTTCGGCCCATGAAGGCAATCCAGGAAAAAACTTAGATACTTTATCGTTTACACTTAGTTTGCCCTGCTCTTGAAGCATCATGATTCCTACTGCATCAAATTCTTTAGCTATTGATCCTATGTGAAAGCGGTATTCTATATTCAGAAGATTTTTCTTTGATGCATCTGCATATCCTATTGCTTTCCTGATAATTACTTTTCCGTGATCAGCTATCAATATATTACCATTGAAAAGGCCTGATTGATGTGCTTCGTATAGATACTTATTTATTAAGGCTAAATTATTATTTTGAGCACATGCCCGTATCCCTATTGATAAGGTAGCGAGAAAAATTAGTATACTGCTTTTATAAAATATGTTCATAACCCTTTTATTTATCGTTAAGACGCGGTATAATTTTATTCGTTACATCATTCATGAATTATAAACAGCCATTTTCCTGTCATCCAAATCGTTAGGCAGCATATCCCGCCTGATTAAAAAAAATAAGTTTCCTCTGCGTTCTCAGCGAACAAGCCTAGTTGTTATCTACAGATTTGGCAGCTTAGGTTTCATACTTTTTATTCTATTACCTTTTCCGTCCTTTTAATGTTTTTCAATCATTATGGTTTGAGGCCATKATAGCTGTGCTTATGATACAATGCGGCTTTGGTCTGCAAATCAATAAAATGAGCAATTCCTTTTTTCTTTGTAAACAGCAAGAGTCTCCAATGTTTTGTAAACCACCTTAAGCATCTTCAATTACTTGCTATTTCATAAATATCTTCGTTAATTATATATAAAGTACATTTTTATAAGCCCTGGTATTTTTAAATCATAAAACTTAGGTTAAAGAAAACTACCAAAGTTTTTCACGCAAAGACGCCATGACGTAAAAAAAACAAGCAAGTTGCTTTGCGTCTTCGTGTTTTTGCGTGAAACCTTTTTAATTTAATGATATTACGCGGCACTCCGCCGCAGAACATATCGCCATCATACATGTGGACTTTCGAAATAAATCATTTTTGTTTGAGTTAAAATTAAAAAAAATTAAAAAGCTGCCCGCCTTACTTAAAAAAAAATTTACCGTATTCTTCATGGTAAGCTGCCATGATTATTTATAGGCATATATTAAAATTCTTATTTCGGCCTTTGAATAATCGCTGCTTATTTATTATAGATTTTTATAATCAAAATACACTTATTTTTCCTCTTTTTATCGTATTTTATTATAACTATCCAGTTCCCCGTCAGTTTGACATATATACTCTTTCCAGCCTTTAAATTAATTATTTGAAAAAAAATTAATTTAAAAAACCGTAAATAGAATATTTTTAATTAAATTTAAGCAACCGATATAATATATTATTTCAAAAAGTTAATTGCATCGATTTAGCAATAATATGAAATCGATTGCGGAACATGTGTTTAGTGATAGCATAAAACATTAGCCTAAAATTGTGTCGGCGACGAATTTTGCAGGGGCCGAACGCATAATAATACCTTTTATTGCTTCATGACAATAAAATGACAATTATATCCTACTAATTAAAAACAAATTAACCCTTAGATAACGTATAAGAGTAAACACTTTAAAACCTGCTATTATGGAAACCACAGAAAAAACTAAAACTGAAGCTACTAAAGAAATGCACGACCCTAAAACAACTAAAAAGGGCCAGACTCCGAAAGTTATTAATAAATGGAAGAGGAAACCTCTGCTATAAAGAATAACGCGTCGCAAAAAGTTCGTTAATAAATTTCGCGAGCTTTTTGCTTTAGCTCCGCAAATGTTCTGCGGAGGGAAAGTTTCAATTGCAGGGGCTTTAAAGTTCGGCTGTATGCTAACTTATGCACACATCTTCTTTCTTAGGAATAAAGATTGGTGCATAGGTTAGATTTATTGTGAAGTAGTATCCAACCCTACCCGCATTTCTACCATGTGCTTCTGAAAGCCGGTTTTTTCATACGCTTTTACAGCAGCCCCGTTATCACTATACACCTGTAACCTCAATTCGGTTAATCCCTGTTTACGCGCCCATTGCTTTAGCTCCCCAATAATCATTTGGTTAATGCCCTTACCCCTGTGCTGTGGCGATACATACATAAAACCCAGGTAGGCATAATCCGAATAATTAAAATAAGGTTTCTCACTTTTTTTGATCCTGGCATAGCCGCTGCCAACCAATTCGCCATCCAGCTCGGCCACTAAAAGTTCAACATCAGGAGAGTTAATAAACATCTCCAGGTCGTAGTACTTAATTGCACCCGCAACAAGTGTGCTGTCAAAGGGGCGTTCGGCGGTAATCACACCCTGTTCAAATTGCAGCAGCGTGGGTATATCGTTTAATGTTGCTTGTCGTATCAGCATAAGCAGTATTATATTAAATGCGAAAATGTTCGCAGCTTTTCAAAAATTCATTATCAGCATCAGCACCTATACCTGGGCTATCATCAATGTTTAGCTTATACCCATCATAGGTAACGCCACCAATGCAGGGATCCTGCAGATGGCCCAGCATACAGGTATCCATATCATAAAACCGGATATTAGGACTTGCATATACAAAATGCAGCTTGGCACTCAAAGCAATACGGCTTTCCAGCATCCCTCCCATCATGCATGCAATGCCCTTTGAGGCCGCTTCGTCATGAATTTGCTTAGCCTCAAACAAGCCACCCGATTTTGACATTTTGATATTGATGAAATGGCAGCTTAAGCTATTGATCTGCTTACGGGCATCGTGATGATTGTATACACTTTCATCAGCCATAATTTTCACCGGCGATAACTGCATCAGCCCGGGCAGCAAATCGTCGTACCAGGTACGCATAGGCTGTTCGCAAAATTCAATATCATATTGCCCCAATGCCTGCAGGGCAAAAACAGCATCGCCAAAACTCCAGCCCTGGTTGGCATCAATGCGAATCGTCATCCCGGGACCAACAGCCTCACGGATCTGCCTGATGCGCTCCACATCCTCTACTGCATTTTTACCAAGTTTTACCTTCAGGATATTTGCCCCCGACGCCTTAAAATCCAAAGCCTTCAAAGCCATGGCCGCCGGCCCGGCAATACCTATGGTTATATCTGATTCAATTACCCGCCGCTCGCCACCTAATAACCGGTACAAAGGTAAACCTGCATTTTTGGCGGCTATATCAAATAAAGCCATATCAAATGCACTTTTAATGGTGGTGTTACCAGCGGTAAAACCGTGCAGTTGCTGCAGGCGCGCAGGAATATCCAGTGCATCCTGCCCTATCCATAGCTTTGCAAATTCGCGGGCCATTACCAGGCAGGTATCCTGCGTTTCGCCCACTATCATGGGGAAAGCCGAGCATTCGCCAACGCCGTAAAAACCGGCGCCGGTATGTACCCGGATAAACACATTTTGCGCATGATCCATTGTGCCGGTTGCAATAGTGAACGGCTCCATAGGGATACTGAAACGGTAAATATCTATATGGGTGATGGTTGTTTTGTTTTGCATGACATAAATAGCCTCACCTAAATGGCGTAGCTTCATGAGTACAATAATATAAAATACATTGCGAATAATCCTCTCCAACAATGAGGACTTAACATACAAGGCGGATTAAACTGAAATACCAATCTCCTTATTAAACTTCCTTTTAAAACCCTCCTCAGTTGGAGAGGGTTGGGTGAAGCCATAAATTTTATTTGCACTTTAATACTATTACGTTATATTTGCGTTACTACAATACAGTTACAATTCAATTTTAGCCTCCTGGGCCCTCAATTATGCAGGGAAAAGACGCATGGCTAATTTAAAACTTTCTTAATACAGCAATTACATGGCACAAGAAAACACGCCTGCAACATTTGATTATAACTCAACCAGGAATAAACTTATCCTGTCGGAATATGGCCGCAACGTACAAAATATGGTAAAATATATTGTAGCGCTGCCCACTAAAGAAGAACGCAACCGCTACGCCCAGGTTGTAATAGACCTGATGGGTTTTTTAAACCCTCACCTGCGCGATGTGGCCGATTTTAAGCACAAACTTTGGGATCACCTGCATATTATATCTGATTACCAGATAGATGTAGATGCGCCCTACCCAAAACCAACACCCGAGGCCATCCACCTTAAGCCACAGCCTTTAAGGTACCCGCACCAGCGTATTAAATATAAGCACTATGGCAAAACCATTGAGCTGATGATTGAAAAAGCAAAAAGCATTGAAGAGCCCGAGCGCAAACGCCACATGGTGCAGGCCGTTGCCAACTTCATGAAAATGGCTTACGTTCAATGGAACAAGGATTCTGTAAGCGACGAAAGCATTCTTGCCGATCTGTATGCCTTATCAGGCGGTACCTTAAAATTGGAAGAGAATATCAACCTTAACCGTGTTGAGTTTCGTCCCAACAACCATCCTCAAAACAACAACCAAAACAACCGCGGGCGTACCAACAACCAAAGCAACCAAAACAATCGCGGGCGTAGCAATAACAACCAGAACAGCGGTCCGCGTAATAATCAAAACAATCGTAACCGTAACCCGGGAGCGAAGAAATATTAAGATCCAGGGATCTTTATTTAATTGATCAGATAAAATCAAAATATACAAAAGCCCGGTTTTTCCCGACGAAAAACCGGGCTTTTTTTACAGGCTTTTTCAGAACTTTTTAAACCAAAATAATTATTGATTTTTCTAAATTAATCGTACATTTTTCTACAATTATTGTGCATTTTTTATTGCTTTATAAGCATTTAAGAAGTGATTTCTACTCAAAACCGGCGCTTTAAAAAGTTTTCGGCGGTAATTATCCAATCTTACAACTTCAAACAACATCAATCAATAAGTAAACTAATGAACTGATGAACAGTCAGGAAATTTTATAATCTTTGCCGGGAATCAACGCTCATTTAAAAATTGAGTATTAACGGCATTGAATTATTGATCTATCAATTATAACCACCTATGACTAACGCATTTGTGATAAACGGCGGGAAACCGCTAAAGGGCGAGATTACTCCACAGGGAGCAAAAAACGAAGCATTACAGGTAATTTCGGCGGTATTACTTACCGAAGAGAAAGTAACCATCAGCAATATACCCGATATTAAGGATGTTAATAAACTCATTGAGCTACTGGGCGATATGGGGGTTATCACCGAAAAAACCGCTCCCGACACTTATACCTTTATAGCCAAAGATATCGACCAGGACTTTTTCCAGTCGGAAGCCTTTAAATCCAAAGGTGGCGGTCTGCGTGGGTCTATCATGATCGTTGGGCCGCTGCTGGCCCGGTTCGGTAAGGCGTCTATCCCTAAGCCCGGTGGCGATAAAATAGGCCGCAGGAGGCTGGATACCCACTTTTTAGGATTCGAGAAGCTGGGAGCCCGGTTCGATTATAACCCCGAGGATGGCTTTTTTAATGTAGATGCCTCCAACCTGCAGGGCACTTACATCCTGTTAGATGAAGCTTCGGTAACCGGTACGGCCAACATTGTGATGACTGCTGTACTGTCAAAAGGAATAACTACGATTTACAACGCCGCCTGCGAACCCTACCTGCAACAGCTGTGCAAAATGCTTAACCGCATGGGCGCTAAAATTAGCGGTATAGGCTCAAACCTGTTAACCATTGAGGGTGTTACCAAACTGGGCGGTACCGATCATCGCTTACTGCCCGATATGATCGAGATAGGATCGTTCATCGGTCTTGCTGCTATGACAGGGTCTGAGATCACGATAAAAGATGTTCATTATAAGGAGCTGGGCATGATCCCCGACGTATTTAAACGACTGGGAATCAAGCTTGAACTACGTGGAGATGATATTTATATCCCAGCACAGGATCATTATGAGATAGAGACCTTTATTGATGGTTCTATCATGACCATTGCCGATGCGCCATGGCCTGGGTTCACCCCAGACCTGCTGAGCATCGTTCTGGTAGTAGCCATACAAGCTAAGGGCTCGGTACTCATCCACCAAAAAATGTTCGAGAGCCGTTTGTTCTTTGTGGATAAGCTGCTGGATATGGGCGCCCAGATCATCCTTTGCGACCCGCACCGTGCAACTGTTATCGGGCTCGACAAACAGGTACAGCTTCGCGGGATCTCTATGACCTCGCCCGATATCCGCGCCGGGGTATCCTTGTTAATAGCTGCCCTATCAGCACAGGGTAAATCAACCATCTACAACATTGAACAAATTGAACGTGGCTATCAGCATATTGATACGCGTTTAAAAGCTTTGGGCGCCGATATAACACGAATTTGAGCTAAATTTGAGGTAAAAGGTTAAAGGCGAAAGGCAAAAGGTTGCCATTGGCAGCGAAAAAAACTTCGCCTTTAACCTTTCTTTTCACCTCTTCTTAAAAACTTTGGTCTTTAACCAAAATCATTACCTTTAGCTTCTGTTAAACCACATTATAACCAATGACCTACAAAAACCGGAAGTCGACATACGTTTATTTCATATTGATTTTTGTATTTATTAAGGTTATTTTAAACCTGTTTGCCATAAGTCATTTCGGGTTTCACCGGGATGAGTTTTTGCACTTGGTGCTTGCCGATCACCTGGATTGGGGTTATAAGGAGGTACCACCATTGATAGCCCTGCTGGCCAGGCTGTCTATTACACTGTTTGGTGATTCGGTTTTTGCAGCCAGGCTCTTCCCTACTATTTTTGGTGGTTTAATTATCTGGTTCACCGGGCTTATCGTAGTTGAGTTTGGAGGGCGCAGGTTTGCCATTACTTTGGCCTGTTTAGCCATGATATTTTCGCCTGCATTTGCAGCCAGCGACTATCTCTTTCAACCCGTGGTATTTGATCAGTTTTGGTGGGTTTTAACAGTTTGGCTATTTATTAAATACCTCAACACAACCGATGTAAGATACCTTTACTGGCTGGGCGCAACCGTTGGCCTGGGGATGCTTACCAAGTATACGATGCTATTTTTTACCATAGCCCTTATAGTTGGTATACTTATTAGCAAACAGCGTAAACTACTGTTTAACCGGCACATATTGGGAGCAATGGCCCTGGCCATGCTGATATTTTTGCCCAACTTTATCTGGCAGGTGACTCACCATTTCCCGGTAATTACCCACATGAACACACTGCGTAAAGAGCAACTGGATTACATTACCCCCGGCGAGTTCATTAAGCAACAGCTTACAGTTCATGGCATTGCGTTATTTGTTTGGCTTACCGGTTTAGCATTTTTGATCTTCTCGTTCAGGCTGCGTAACTTCCAGTTTCTGGCTATTGCTTATGCGCTCATCTTCATTTTTTTGTTACAGATGGATGGCAAAAACTATTACCTGTTTGGGGCCTATCCAATGCTTTTTGCCGCCGGTGGCTTTGGTTTCGAACGCTGGTTAAAAACAAGCGGTTATGTCCTTCGTACATTAACTATAGCCCTTTTTACCATACCCAACATGATCTTATTCCCGTTGGTATTACCTATTTTGCCGCTGCAGCAAACATTGGCATTTTTCAGGTTCACCAGCAAAAACATCCCTGCATTAAAATTTGCCGTAACCTGGGAAGATCAAAAAGTACACGCTACCACACAGGATTATGCCGACATGTTCGGCTGGGATGAGATGGCCAAAAAAGTGAGCGATGTCTACCATAGCCTTACACCCGAACAGCAAAAACAAACCCTTATTTATGCCGATAATTACGGCGAGGCGGGGGCCTTGCACCATTATCGCAAGCAATATAATTACCCCGATGTAGTATCATTAAACAGCAGTTTTACGCTGTGGGCTCCGGACTCCCTTAATTGTAAATACATGATCCATGTGGACGACAGTGGCGGCGAAAACATCCGTGAATTTGTAGCCGGGGGCATGATTGGCAGCTATAAAAAACTTGGTGAAATAGTAGCTCCCTACGCTGTGGAGAAAGGGACGGGTATTTACCTTATTACCGATATTAAGTTTCCGTTACAAGAAAGGTACCGGAAAGAGTTGATGAGAAAAAGGATGCAGTAATAGTCTCCTAAATCTACCTTAAGGAGGAGACTTTAAAGCTTTTAGCCGTAATGCAAGTGTTCTACCTGAATACCATTTACAATAAATGCCCAGCATTTATTGTAAATGGTAAATCAACAACTATCACACCGGCTTTAACTTTTACTATGCTCCCAAAATGGGAGTGGAGGAAGACCATAAACTGGTAAGAGCTCTAATCATGATTTATTTCTCTTCAATTAATGAGTAACGCTTTTTAGTTTGAGATGACATTATTCCTGTTGATGAAAAGTCGATCAATCCATTATAACTTACCCACTTACCTTTTTCTACAGAAAATTCAGCTAGCCCCTGAAAGTTCATAGCCATGGTTGTTTTTATCGGTGACTGCCCCATTGGTGAGTTAAAATCTCCTTTAATGTATTCAGCAACATCGTATTGGAGTGTTACAATATGCTCACCTCCCCTATTTTCGATTTTAAGCACCTTTACCCGGTTTTTATGGTAAGAACTATCGCAGATAAAGCTTTGATCAGCAGTAAGTAAATTTACGGTTAGCGAATAGGTATCGCCTTGTTTAACAGCCTTTCCCGGCAACTCAAACAACATTGCTATCATGTTCTTTTGCTCGCCTTTAGTGTAAAAACTTTCAATAGTTCCATCCTCATATATCGCCCCACGCAGCATTACACCTGCCGAAAACTGGTTCATCAGCTTTTGCATTTCAGTTAGATTACCAACTTTACTATCCTGAGTCTTTGATTTATCGGGCTTTGATACCATTGCAATATCAATAATACCTTTTCGGTTTTCGGTTAAGCTGGTCACTAAATTAGTTTGCTGCATAACTGAGTTAAGTTCCTTAAATATCTGCTGCATTTTATCGGCATTTGCCGAATCGATACCCATAGATTTAAACATCCCATTCACCCCAAAATTCACCCGGCTGGCAGTATCTATTTCTTCCATGACGGTTTTGTAGGATAGCACTTCGTTAGGCTTCAGCTTCCATTTCAAAAACACATGGTCGGCTGTTTGTGCAAAGGAAGATGAACTAACTGTTATAAAGACACTTAGAAAAAGGAATTTAATTTTGGTCATAGCGTTTAGATTAAATTTAAATGTAGGTATTTAAATTTAACTAAAAAAAGGTGCCATGCCACAGCACAACACCTTCTGTCTTTTATCCAAAGATCCTTTATCCTTGCTCCAAACTAAGCTGATATCGCGTTTATAATATCGTACTGCGTAATAATCTCAATTTTACCGTCTTCGCTCTCCGCAAGTACGGCGATGTTATCCTTGTTTATCATAGTCGAAATCTTATCGATCGACGTATTCAGGTCAACAAAGGGGAATGGCGCTGTGGTGATATTTTTGATCGGTTGAGATTTGATGGATGGGTTTTCAATCAGCGAAGCAAGGATATCACTCTCGGTAATCTTACCTATCACCATACCTTTTTGAGTAACCGGAATCTGCGAGATGTTGAGTGATTTGATAGTATTTATAGCTTCCAGTACCGATTTTTCGCAATCAATGGTAATAATCTCCTGAACCTCTTTTTTACTGATAATATCACGGGCAGTCAGTTTTTCATCTTTCAGGAAACCGCGATCGCGCAACCAGTCATCGTTATACATTTTGCCAAGGTAACGTGTACCATGGTCCGGGAAGATGATCACCACCACATCGCCTTCTTTAAACCTGTCTTTCATCTGGATGGTACCAGCCACAGCCGAACCTGTAGAGTTACCGGCAAAAATACCTTCCTTGCGGGCTATTTCGCGGGTCATGAGGGCAGCATCCTTATCGGTCACTTTTTCAAAGTGGTCAATCAGGCTAAAATCAACATTCTCGGGCAGAAAATCTTCACCAATACCCTCGGTAATGTATGGATAGATCTCGTTCTTATCCATAATACCCGTCTCTTTGTATTTTTTAAATACCGAACCATAGGTATCAATCCCCAAAACCTGGATGTTTGGATTTTTCTCTTTTAAATATCGTGCAGTACCAGATATGGTACCACCCGTGCCCACCCCTACTACCAGGTGCGTGATCTTGCCTTCGGTTTGCTCCCATATTTCGGGACCGGTTTGCTCATAATGCGCCTCGGAGTTGCTCAGGTTATCATACTGGTTAGGTTTCCATGAATTTGGCACCTCACGTTCCAAACGCGATGAAACCGAGTAATAAGAGCGGGGATCTTCCGGCTCTACATTGGTTGGGCAAACAATTACCTCGGCGCCAAAGGCGCGCAGGGCATCAAACTTTTCTTTCGACTGTTTATCGGTACTGGTAAAAATACATTTGTAACCTTTTATCACAGCCGCAATAGCCAGGCCCATACCGGTATTGCCCGATGTACCTTCAATAATGGTTCCGCCAGGTTTAAGCTTTCCGCTTTTTTCGGCATCCTCAATCATTTTAAGGGCCATACGATCTTTTATGGAGTTGCCTGGATTGGTTGTTTCAATCTTGGCCAAAACTGTTGCAGGTATGTCTTTAGTTACCTTATTTAACTTCACCAGCGGCGTATTGCCAATGGTTTCTAATATGTTATTATACCACATAAATTTAAAATCTACTAACCCGGTGTACTAAGCGGGATTACAGCTCAAAAATAGTTTTTATAAAGCGATATTTCTTTATGGAAAAGTAAATAGATGTGCATCTTATAAAAGTACAGGCACAAACATTATATTTAAACCAGGAGCTGGGCTCCTAACTCAACCTATAACATGTTATCATATTATAAAAACGTATCCACCCTTTTATTGTTGTTAACCTTTTGCTTAAGCACCGCTTTTGCTCAAAAGCTCCTGAAGCCCATCCGAAAGAAGGAATGAAGAAGGTGATTATTGGTCATTAGCTTAACGGATACCTGGTTGATTGAATGGGATTATTAATGGTAAGATTCAGTGAAACTTTGAAAGGGGAAATAACGTAAAAAAGACTGTCATTCTTGAGCATAACGGAGAATCTGTTTGCAGACTATACAGGGCAAGAAGCATGGTGGATAATAGGTCCTTCACTACCACTCAAGAATGATATATTTTTTTTAAACACGTTCATAGGTAAAATCCTGGATCCTGAAGAAGGAATGGCAGTGATAGAAAAGCAAACCCCAAAAGGCCTGTCAATCTGAACCCTTCGAAGCATAGCAGGTGAACGCCCCCGCGCAACCCTTCGACAGGCACAGGGTGACAGGCCAATTACGCGCATAAGTAAACACGTCATCCGCATTTTTTTCCAGGATTACCTTGGTGTATACTCCCAACGAAGCTTTTTTTCTTTACCTCTTACGGATTCTTGGTAAACTCCTTCTGGTACATCAGCGGGCTTTTGCCGGTTACCAGTTTAAAATGTTTGTGGAAGGTTGAAAAATTATTAAACCCGCTATCGTAACATAACTGTTTGATATTGAGCTTATTTTCTATCAGCAGTTTACAGGCATGGCCAACTTTTATTTCGATAATGAATTGCGAAAAGGTTTTGCGGGTTTTTGATTTAAAATACCTGCAAAAAGAGTTGGAGCTTACGCCGGCAATTTCGGCTATCTCATCCAGGTAGATCTTTTTTCTGAAATTCTGCATCGAATATTCATAAATATTATTCAGGCGGTCGTTTTCAGAATCATCATGATCATACTTAAAACCAATGGATGCCAGGTAGTGTGAGGGAACGCTGGTAGCAATAACATTTAACGCTTTTAGCAGCATAACAATGCGTTCGGCGCCATCTGTATTTAGCATTGCTGCCATTTGGTTTGTTACCTGCTCCTTGGTACTGCCAAAAATTTGTAAACCACGCTTTGATTTTTCGAGCAGAATTTTTATCAGCTTATTTTCTGGCAATTGTAAAAACTGCTCGCCCCAGAAGTTTTCGCAAAAATGTATTACAAAAACTTCAACCCCGGCAGTTTCATCCTGGCCAAAATACGTATCGTCAAAACGCCAGTAGTGTGGTAAGTTTGGCCCTACCAAAACCATATCACGGGCTTTAAACTGTTTAATGCTATCGCCTATAAACTGGGTGCCACTGCCCTTTTTAAAATAAATAAGTTCCAGTTCGGGATGGCAATGCCAGCGATTATTGATATCGGGTAATACATCGTACCTAACACTAAAAGAATGTGCAGGACCAGAAGAAACTTTTAACAACAGCGGCTTCATTCAGCTTAATTTACAATTGATAAGGTAAATATAATCAATATTTGTAAAAAAAGCTGATTAACTTACAATTTTATACTGTTAACAAATGGGTTGTTATAATTTTAGAATAAGATTATATAATTTTTATATCTTGTTCCTCAATTAAACCTTATCTCTCAAAATGAAATATTCCTTCAAATTATTGATGCTATCAGCACTGCTGCTGCCACTTTTTACTTTTGCACAAAGCAATTACAAACCCGCCTATGTTGTTACTACTAACGGCGATACTATTCGTGGTGAAATAAACCAGAAAGAATGGTTTGGCAACCCAAAAAGTGTAGAATTTAAAGGCACTACCGGAGTTAAAACTTACACGGCAGACGATATCAGCTATTTTGAACTACTTAATTCGTCCATTTACCAACGTTATTCCGGCGAGATCAGCATGGATGAAACCAATCCTTCAAAATTGCAAACAGGAGTTGATTCAACTAAAAAGCAGGGTGTTGTATTTTTAAGAGTGGAACAAAATGGCCCTAACGTAACCTTATATTCTTATATCGATGCAAAAAAAACCAGGTTTTTTATCGCCGACAACAAAACCGGCCAGGTTAAGGAACTGGTTTACAGGATTTACTATTTGCCAGATCATGGCGTACAAACCCGGAGCGAAAATATTTATATACCACAACTATATGACCTGGCCATTAAATACAACCCGACATCGGAGAAATTAAAAACTGAGATAGAAAATGCTACTTATAGTTTCCCCGACCTGAAAAGCATCTCCCAAAAAATTAACAATCTGACTGTTGACAAGAAAACCTATGGTGGTAAGCCGGCATGGAAATTTTTTGCCGGAATAGCTGCCAATTCAAGCGTGTTTACAAGTGATGGACGGGCTAAATTTCGCAGCACCAAAACTACCAATTCGGTAACTCCGGCTATTGCTGTTGGCGTAAACTTATATCCCAATCCAAGTGTTGGCAAGCTGATAGTGAGGGGCGAAATAATGGTTACCGGAGCAACTTATAAAAACTCTGTAGAGTTGTATTTCAATCAACCTGAAAAACCGAAGGCCGATTTTAATGTGAAAGAGTTTTTGGTAATTGTTAATCCACAGGTTATCTACAATATTTATAATACCAAAACCTTCAAATTTTATGCTGATGCAGGTTTATCCTACACGTTTGTAAAAACTACCGGTAATTCTATCTATAACGGCTATCTGAAATCAACTACTGATAACTATCTTTCCCTGTCGTCGGGCCTTATAAGTTTTCCGTTGAAGCTGGGCATCGTTGTAAACAAGAATATAGATATCTATGCATCTTATTCAAGTCCGGCCGCTATTACCAACAGCAGGGATTATACCATTAATGAAACCAGTATAAAGGCAGGCATCAATTACCAATTTTAATAAAATAAAAGCGTTCCGGTATCTCAACCCCGGAACGCTCGGTTATTGCCTTAAATCAATAACATCAACTAAATCAAGATCAACCTCATTTTTGATCTTTTCTTTCCATCTTTCTCAGGGATGGCAAGGTTTTAAATATCATTTACAAGTTCACATTATATTAAAACGGAGGAGGACCGCCAGGACCCGGGCCGCCACCCGGAGGAGGGCCACTGCCCGGACCACCCATATTTGGTTTTTTGCCTGCGAATTTCTGCAGCTTAAGTGTAAAGCTTAGCAGGTAATACCTGCCCAGCCTGTTACTGCTGGTTTGTGTTACATAACTGCCGCTTTGGGTGCTGGTATAACCGGTATTTTGGTTAAAAACATCCATTGCCGATAAGCGGATAGTACCCATATTCCCTTTTAAAAAGCGGCGCTCAACGTATGTGTTCAGTATATTAGGATTGGTTGCCCCGGTATAACCATAGTACAATACTTTTGAATAATCGTAACTAAGTGTCCAGTCTTTCCAAACATAGTTTTTACCATTAATGCCTAAGGTTAACGAACTGAAGTTATTGTTGATATTAGCCTGGGTAAGCGAGTTATTTGACTTATTTACGCTATACGTTGTACTGGCTTCGGCATCAATAACATTTTCGATACTTACCCGAAATTTTACCCCCTGGGATAGCACCAGGTTTTTAGCTATATTTTTTGCTGTGGTCATTAAATAACTTGCCGAATCAACATTACTTATGTAAGAGATGTTATTATTGTAGGCAACGTTGCCTATAAAGAATAAATTATATTTACGTTTTGCCCATGGCTTGGCAAAAACATAAAATCCCTGCGCCGAATAATATCCGTCGGCATTTAAATAGCGGGTTAAAATACTTCCGGCAAGTTTACTGTTGGGGGCATAGTTTTTGGGATATGTGATGCTGTTGGCTACTATTTTATTATCGGTAGTGGTGAAGGATAAATTACTGAAAAACACATTTCCGGTCTCGAAATTGAACTTGTTATACCTGATAGACAGGTTGTTATTAAACTCGGGCTTCAAACCGGGATTACCTTCAACCGGGTATGATGCATTGCTGAAATCGGTAACGGGCTGCAGCTCGGTATAAGTTGGCTGGTTACTGGCCCCGTTATAGTTTAAGCTTAATGATTGGTTGCGCGAAAAATTGTAAATAAACCTGGCATTGGGCGCAAAATTAAATGTGTGGCTATCGGTTGGCTCACTTGCCGCGCTCATTAATGACCTGCCGCGTAATATGGTTGGCTGGGCAACCACACCCAGGGTATAGTTATATTTTTTATCGATAAAACGATAGTTTAAGCCAAACCTGTTGGTAATAAAAGTAGAGGTGTAATTGTTACTCAGCAAATCGTATTGATTCCTGGTTACCCCGTCGGCACTAAGCGTGTCTGTCAGCTTATCGGCAGTGGTGTAGGCATAGTGGTAGGCATAAGTAAGTTCCAGGTAACCTTTTTTACTCACCGGTTCTAACAACGACACGCTTGTACCCACACTATCTGTACGGCTATCGGTATTGATGAATTGGTTTAAAGGCGCGTTTGCAGCCCCTTCTATATATGTGTATACCGGGTTTTGGTATTTGTTGATGCTATATGAACCTGCCCCAACATTGATACTCAAATTACGGCCACGCTTGCTAAAACGGTGGTTAAATAAAATGTTGGCCCCATAATTTGGTTCGCTTTGGTTGCTTAGGGTATTAAAGTTATAGTTTGATACCGTTTCGGAATTATTTACCAGCAAACTATTACCTATTTGTGTAGTATTCACCTTTGCATAAGCAAACGATGGTGTAATTTTTATGTAGTTAACCGTATCCGGCTTATACTCAATATTGAAGTTAAAGCGATGGTTCAGTTTTTCGTCGGTTTGGGTATTGTTATTGGTATTGGTGCTTGGGTTTGTTGCCGATATATTGTTTTGAATGGTATTGCTTATGGTAAATATGGAGTTATTGGCAAAGCTATAGCTACCGTAGGCGGTAATTTTTTTACCCCAGCTATCGCGGTAATTAAGCCCGAAGGAGCGTGCGGTTGTTATACCATTGGCGCTGCTGCTGTTATTACCCGGACGGCCACCCGGACCACCGCCCCTTGGCCCCCCGCCGTTAAAAGTAAACAGGTTGGTATTGGTATTATTTAAATTACCTAAAAAAGCCAGCTGCCTGTCGCCGCTAAAACTAAAAACATTTGCAGAGGCTACATAGCGGCTGCCTTCCTGGCTGTTTGATATACCGGGAATGGCATCCCTGCCGCCACCTAAACTGGCCTGCCCAAAATAGCCGTAGTTTTTACTTTCTTTAATGGTAATGTTCAAAACCTTTTCGGGCTCACCGCTTTTTACACCGGTAAGGTTGGCCTGGTCGCCGTAATCATCTATTATCTGTATATTTTGTACAATATCAGCAGGTAAATTTTTTGTTGCCGATTTTACATCACCTCCAAAAAAATCCTTGCCGTTTACCCTTACTTTGGTTACGCTTTTACCCTGGGCGGTAACATTACCGTCTTTATCTACGTCAACCCCTGGCAGTTTTTTAATTACATCCTCTACCGGGGCATTATCGCGCACTTTATAGGCGCTTGCATTAAACTCAATCGTATCCTCCTTTAGCTTTACCGGGTTTACATCGGTAATGTTAACGGTGTTGAGCATATAGGTATCATTTTTTAATACGATGGAATTAAGTAAAACAGGTGTGGCGGCTTTATCCAAAATAAACCGGCGCTTTAATGGCTGGTAACCTATGGAGTTTAAAAGCAGGCTAAACTGGTTAACTTTTACATCGTTAAATGTAAATCCGCCAGTGTTATCCGTCATTACCGTACTGCTATCGGTTCCGGTTAAAAGCTTAACGGTGGCGCCCGGTAAAGTTACCCCTGTTGAATCTTTTACAAAGCCTTTTATCTGCCTGCCAGTTTGGGCGTAGGTGCTAAGGCTAAACATTATAGCCAGGGTTATTAAGTATGTAGATTTAAGTTTCATAGTTGCGGCTTTCTTTAACAGCCACAAAACAATAGCATCGGCATTACTATAAAAAACAGAATAGACCGGGATAAAGCAAACGTAGACGAAGGCATGCTTTTTACCTATAAACCTATGTATTTGCCCATCGTAGTAGCAGAGAGCCTATTTAACGGTCAATTTTCGCCCTTTGTCGGCAAGTTCTGCCTGTTAGGCGATTATGGTTACTTGATAACGATATGGTTTAGTAATATTGAAAGATTATTAAACCGCAATCGAAAATCTCAGGTCAAGATTTTCTGTCGAAAAATAATAAACACAAATAGTCTTGATTCTCGTATCTTGACTCCTGATTATAACCCAAAATGAGTCTCAAATCAAAAAGCACTACTATCACTATTCTAATCCACGTACTAACATGGGCTGTACTCATTTTTGCACTGCTTTTATACCAGCCCCTTACCTGGAATATTGTGTTACCCTACCAATTCTGGATAAAACAGGGCTTGGTTATCATTATGCTGGTAGCGGCCTTTTATATCAATTCTGTTATACTTGTGCCGTTATATCTATTGAAAAACCGCACCGGAATGTACTTTCTGATTATAATTGGCCTGATAGTAGCGGTATATTTTTTAAACAATCTTTTTGACAGCGCGCTAAATATGCACCAATTAATGGATGCAGCTACGCACAAACACATCAGGCCGCCAAAACCGGGAGGGAAAAACCATATTTTTGATTTTGTAATTGTATTCATCATGGCCCTGGTGTTGGGCATCAGCACCAGCATTACCGCCATACAAAAATGGCAGGCAGATATCAGGCTGCGCGAGGCTTTGGAGCAGGATAAGATAAGCTCTGAACTATCGTTCCTTAAAGCGCAGATCAACCCGCATTTCTTTTTTAATACGCTCAATAATATTTATGCCCTTACGCATGTAAATGCCGATACATCGCGGAAGGCTATCCACCAGCTTTCGCGCATGATGCGCTATGTGTTATACGATACACAGCATGGTACCGCTTTACTTAGCCAGGAAATAGCCTTTATAAAGGATTACATCAGCCTGATGGAATTACGGCTTACCGACAAGGTGACCGTAACATTTAATTCGCCGGCCAAAGTAAATGATATGAGCGTAGCACCTATGATATTTTTACCTTTTGTAGAGAATGCTTTTAAACATGGCATAAGCGCCACCGCGCCCAGCAGCATCCTCATAAGCGTTGAGCAGCATGCCGAAAAGCTTGAATTATGTGTAGAGAACAGTATTTATAAAGACCAAAACGTTAATCTTGAAGAAAATAAAGGCATTGGTTTAACCAATACCCTGCGCCGGCTTGATTTGCTTTATGCCGGCAAATATACTTTGGATATTCAGGAAGATCCTGTTGCCAATGCGTATAAAGTTCACCTAACGCTCAACCTGTCATGATATTAAATTGTATAGCCGTTGATGATGAGCCACTGGCCCTTGGCCTGGTTTGCAGCTTTATTGAACAAACGCCATTTTTGAAACTAACAGGCCGGTACAGCAGCGCGGTTGAAGCACTGGTAGGCTTGCAGGATCAAAAGGTCGACCTCATATTCCTGGATATTCAAATGCCCAATTTAAATGGCATTGAACTGGCACGGGTACTGGATAGCCGCGGCGCCAATAAACCACGCATTATTTTTACCACCGCCTACAACCAGTTTGCACTTGAGGGGTACAAAGTTGACGCTTTGGACTACCTGCTTAAACCTTTCAATTATGAAGAGTTTTTGCACGCGGCAAACAAAGCGCTTAGCTATGCCGAATTGCTGCAGCGCTCAACCAATACTGCACCCGTATCCGCAGCTGCCGATGAACACCGCATTGAAGACGATTACTTGTTTTTAAAGATTGAATATCAGCTGGTGCGTATAGCGTTAAAAGATATATTGTACATTGAGGGCTTAAAGGATTATGTAAAAGTATACCTGCAGGGTATCGAAAAGCCCTTACTTTCGCTCACCAGCTTAAAAGCGCTGGAAGAAAAACTGCCGGCAAAACGTTTTATGCGGGTACACCGCTCGTTCATCGTATCGCTTGATAAAATCAATTCCATCACCCGCAATGCCCTCCAAATTGGCAAGGTGAACATCACCGTTGGCGATCAGTATAAAGAAGCCTTTGGGGTGTTTTTGAGTAAGTGGGTGTAGAGCCTCACCCAACCCTCTCCAAAGGAGAGGGCTTTTGATTTGCATGACCGATATTTTTTTACCCGACTTATAGAACCCTCTCCTTTGGAGAGGGCAGGGTGAGGCCTTTACCCCTGATTTCACCTTATTGCAATTTTTTCCCCTTCCATTCTACTATTAAATAATAATCCCTAATTTTATTTTATGCAAAAGGTAACCGTGTCCTGGCTTAAATCGCTTGAGGCTTTAATAAATGTTCCGGACGATCAGCTGCAATGGCTGATAGATGTTAGTGAAAACCAGGTATTTGAAAATGGCACATTATTGAATGAGCCGGGGAAACCCATGACAGGCCCTCATATAATTGTGGAGGGAAGTTTGCGTTTTTATATGCTGCAAAACCGGGGAGTCCGGGATTTTGTAAATGTGGGGCCGGGTAGTATTACGGGATACCTCCCCTTTTCCCGTGGAATGATAGCTAAAGGTTATGCGGAGGCCATAGGCGAGCTGCACGTACTTAGCTTCCCAACCGAACGCATAAACGAAATGATAAAAAATCATTTTGAGCTTACCCAGGCGCTGGTACATATCATGACCACCCGCGTGCGCGATTTTACCGCCCTGCAGCAGCAAAACGAAAAAATGATGGCATTGGGTAAGCTGTCTGCCGGATTGGCACATGAGCTTAATAACCCGGCATCGGCCATTGTGCGCGATTCTATATCTTTAAGCAAGCACCTGCGCCTTGTGCCTCAAAATCTTAAAAGCATATTCACCGTAAAAATGGATGCTGACCAGATTGATGGGATCACAAATGAATTATTTAAGGTATTATCAAACAAAGACCATACCCGTTTAAGCCTTAAACAACGCACCCAGCTGGAAGATGAAATAAGCGAATGGCTTGATGAGAACGAGATTGAAAACAGCTATGATATTGCTGAAAGTTTTGTTGATTTTAAATTTAAAGCCGATAACCTGGAGACTTTTAAAAAGTATGCACCAAAAGAATTTTTATCAACCTTAATTAACTGGATAAGCAGCAAGCTGATAGCCGAAAAAATGATAGAGGATATCCAGGAATCATCAAAACGGATAGCCGAACTGGTAACTTCTGTTAAAACCTTTACCCATATGGACCGCGGGCAGGATAAGCAGTACGCCGATATCCACATTGGTATTACCAACACGCTTACTATGCTGGGGTACAAAATAAGAAAAGGAAATATAGCCGTTGTTGAAGATTTTGACCGAACTTTGCCCGAAGTTAAGGCGCTGATAGGCGAACTTAACCAGGTATGGACAAACCTGATAGATAATGCCCTTGATGCCATGGAACCGGCAGGCAAAGGCACACTAACTATAAAAACCCGCCGCGACCGTGAATTTGTGGAGGTTTTTATAATTGACGATGGCCCGGGCATTCCCGAAGAAATCCAGGGCCAGGTATTTGATCCGTTTTTTACCACTAAAGAGATGGGCAAAGGTACCGGGATGGGCCTTGAGGTGGTACAACGGATAGTAAAACAGCACCGCGGATCGATCAAAGTAAAATCGAAGCCCGGGCATACCGAGTTTAGTGTTTGCTTCCTGATTGATGGGTAGTAAACATTTTTTAGAATAAAGCATTAAAAATTTACCTGTAGCATTCCCTATGAGCCGACCTATTATATTTTCAATTGATGATGACCCGCAGGTACTCCGGTCAATCAGCCGCGATATGAGATCGCATTACGGTAAAGAGTACAAAATACTAAGCACAACATCAGCAAATGAAGCCCTTGAAAGCCTTACCGAACTAAAAAACAGTTCGGATGTGGTAGCGCTGTTCCTTTGCGACCAGCGCATGCCCGAAATGGAAGGCGTTAAGTTTTTAGAGAAAGCAAAGAAAATATTCCCTGATGCAAAGCGTGTACTGCTCACCGCTTATTCAGATACTGAAGCCGCCATTAAAGCTATTAATGATGTGCAGCTTGATTATTACCTCATGAAACCATGGGATCCACCCGAAGAAAAACTTTACCCGGTAATAAACGATCTGCTGGAAGACTGGCAAAACAACTATATCCCCGAATTTGTGGGTATAAAAGTAATTGGTTATCAATTTTCGCCGCAATCACATGTAATTAAAGATTATTTGGCCGGTAACCTGATACCCTACCGTTGGCTGGATATTGAAAGAAACGTTGATGCTGGTAGTTTATTAGCCCTTAACAGCCTTACAACAGATTGCCTCCCTACTGTTTTTTTTGAAGATGGCAGCTTTTTGCAAAAACCATCTATACAAGGGATAGCGGCAAAACTCGATAAAAATCCGCAAACCCTTACCGATGTTTACGATGTGGTAATTATTGGTGCAGGCCCGGCAGGGCTTGCAGCCGCAGTGTATGGCGCATCCGAAGGATTAAAAACCTTACTGATAGAACGCAAAGCACCCGGCGGACAGGCAGGAACCAGCTCGCGGATTGAAAACTATTTAGGATTCCCGGCAGGTCTGAGCGGGGCCGATCTTACCCGCCGTGCCATTAGCCAGGCCATGCGTTTGGGCGCCGAATTCTTATCGCCGCAATCTGTTAGCGATATCAAACAAAAGGATGGCTATAAAACCATTATACTGGATGACGGTCCCGAGATCATCAGCCGTACCGTGGTTATTACCACGGGTGTTGATTACCGCAAGCTTGATGTTAAAGGAGTTGAAAACTTTACCGGGGCCGGCATTTACTACGGGGCCGCAACTACCGAAGCTTCGGCCTGTACCGGTAAAGATGTATATGTAATAGGTGGCGGAAACTCTGCCGGGCAGGCGGCTATGCACTTGTCGAAGTATGCCGATAAGGTGCATATCGTTATCCGGCGCGAGGACCTGGTATCAACCATGTCGGCCTACCTGATAACACAGATAAGCGAAACGCCTAATATTGAGGTTGTACCCGATACCGAAATTACTGAAGCTCACGGGGGTAACTGCCTTGAAAAACTAACATTAAAAAACTGTAAAACGCAGGAAACAGTTACCAATAAAGCCGCTGCCTTGTACATATTTATAGGCGCCAAACCTTATACCGACTGGATAAAACTCGACATTATAAAAAACAATAAAGATTTTATTGAAACCGGCCGTGACCTGCGCACCTATGAACACTTCAACAAGATCTGGAAGCTTAAACGCGATCCGTTTTTATTGGAAACCAGTTGCTCGGGCATATTTGCTGCGGGTGATGTACGTGCAGGGGCTATGAATCGCGTGGCATCTGCCGTGGGCGAAGGCTCAATGGCAATTAGTTTTGTACACAAATATTTAGCTGAAGTTTAAAATTACCCTCATGCAGGAAGATGAAATATGCCGGCACCTGGAAGCCGTTACTGATATAAAACAACCAAAGGAATATGTATGCGAAGAATGTATGAAAACACATTCAACGTGGATGCACCTGCGCACCTGCCAAACCTGTGGAGTAACACTTTGCTGCGATAGCTCGCCCAATACCCACATGACCAAGCATTTTAAAGCCACAAGCCACCCGGTAGTGATCTCGGCCGAACCCGGCGAGCGCTGGCTTTGGTGCTATGTGGATGACCTGGCGATAGGGTATTGATTAGATGTGCAGATTTCAGATTATAGATGTGCAGATGATTCTTCCGCCTGAAATTGTCTGAACCGGAATTAAACGAATTAAGGAATTCTCAGAATTTTTCCGCTGCTTGTGTCCTCACAAGCAGCGCTTGTTCCCGTATTGCCTGAACCCGATTAAACAGATTAAAGGATTACCGCGATTTCTGACTAAATTGTGTGGCAATTTTACATACCACTCACCACTCACCACTCACCACTCACCACTCACCACTCACCACTCACCACTCACCACTCACCACTCACCACTCACCACTCACCACTCACCACTCACCACTCACCACTATCTATACCCCGCCGCCTGCAGATCGAATAACCCGGCATAACGCCCGCCTTTAAGCAGCAACTCTTCGTGACTGCCAATTTCTACCAGTTCGCCCTTTTCCAATACAAGAATCCTGTCGGCCATACGTACCGTACTAAAACGGTGCGATATCAGCACTGCCGACCGGCCCTTGGTAAGCTCGGCAAAGCGTTCAAAAACGTTAAATTCGGCGCGGGCATCAAGTGCCGAGGTTGGCTCATCAAGTATCAGCAACTGCGCATCGCGCATGTACGCACGGGCAAGGGCAACCTTTTGCCATTCGCCGCCCGATAGTTCAACACCATCGGCAAAGCGTTTACCCAATTGCTGGTCATAAGCGCCGGGTAATTTGGCTGCAAGCACATCAGCAAGACTTTGCCTGGCCGAATTCACTATCAACGGCCTGTTATCCTGCTCGCTTATTTTACCAACAGCTATATTCTGCGCAAAACTCATCTGGTAGCGTAAATAGTCCTGGAAAATGATCCCTACATTAAGCCGCAGATCGGCAAGGTCATAATCACGCAGATCAATACCATCCAGCAAAATACGGCCTTCTGTGGGGTCGTAAAGGCGGGATAGTAATTTTACCAGGGTGGTTTTCCCAGCTCCGTTCTCGCCTACCAGGGCAAGTTTTTCGCCGGGATAAAGTGTAAAATTCAAATGCCGGTTGGCCCACCGGTCGGTATTTACATATCTGAAACCCACATCCTCAAAAGTAAAACCCTGTTGTATGGTTTTAGGGAAAGGCAGCGCGTTTTCTGTCCGTTTTATTTTAGGTTCTATCTCAAAAAATTCAAAAAAATCGCGCAGGTAAATAGCTCCCTGCGATACCGCGGTAAAACGGGTAAGGATGCCTTCTAATAAAGCGCGCAACTGACGGAATGAGCCTGCCAGGAAAGCCAGTTCACCAATAGTTACGCTACCCTGCACAGCCCTCATTATAATAACCACATAGGCCCCATAATAGCCCAAACTACCCAGCATAGCAAAAAATGTTCCCCATAATGAGCGTTTAACAGCAAGGCGCTTATTATCGTTGTAAAACTTGCCCGATAGCTGTTTAAAGCGATTGATAATAAAATCCGAAAGATCAAAGATCTTTACTTCTTTGGCGGTTTCGTCGCTGGCGCCAAGGTAGCGGATGTAATCAAGCTCACGGCGTTCGGGTGTCTGGCCCCGGGTGAGGGCATAACTTCTGTCGTTAAAGTACGATTCGCCCAAAAAAGCCGGGATTATGGCAATTAACAACAAAACAATGAGCCATGGATTAAAGGTCATTAACCCTACGGCCAAAAAACCCATCGTAATGAGGTCCTGCACCTGGCTCATCACCTGCGATAGTAATATAGTGCGACCTACGGTTTGTTGCCGGGCGCGTTCCAGTTTATCATAAAACACCGAATCTTCAAACTGGTCAAGGTCAAGCGTGGCGGCATGCGCCATGATCTTTACCGAAGTATGGTTGCTAAACAAGTCGCCAAGCAGGCTATCCATGAGGGTAATAGCGCGGCTTAGCGCATCGGTTAAAATTGCCAGGGCAAATTCCAATCCTACCAGCTCCCAAAGTTCGGTCATGTCTTTAACCTGGGTATGGCTTATAGTAACCACCTTATCAATAATGAGCTTACCAACATAAAGTAAACCCAGGGGCATAGCCGAGCGAACAATACGCAGCAGGGCATTAACCACTGTCATCCATCGGTTGGTTTGCCATACCAGTTTAAAAAAGGCGGGCAGGTTGCGTAACGCGTCGAAACGCTCCTTTAAAGTTACTTTGGTATTTATGGTATTTTTTGGCGGACGGTCGGTATTCAATATAAAGTCTTTCTTTGTTTAATGTATTTAAACAAATTTACTTAATTGTTAATGGATTAGCGGGGTGT
Source organism: Mucilaginibacter sp. P5_A6 (assembly GCF_056400585.1). Taxonomy (NCBI): domain Bacteria; kingdom Pseudomonadati; phylum Bacteroidota; class Sphingobacteriia; order Sphingobacteriales; family Sphingobacteriaceae; genus Mucilaginibacter; species Mucilaginibacter sp. P5_A6. The sequence goes on from NZ_JBFUKZ010000022.1 coordinate 28,819, forward strand.
AGAGGTATTTGTGAGGAGTGAATGACAAAAGATAATAAGATGTAGCCATCCCCCCTAAATTTCCACCGTCATGTTTCTCTAAAAATCACTTATTAGGCAACTTCATACTTTGCAATTGCCTTTTTAATTTTAACAGCGGTTATTTTTAATTCTAAGATTAATGCTGCTATTGGAAAAATTAGTAATAGAGCACCGATGATAAAATTTTCAAAATTCTTTTCTCCGGATAATATTATACTCCATAAACCGAAGAGAAAAATACAATAAAAAACAAAGGGAAATATTGCAAAGCCAAATTTATAATAAGCATCCGTCTGTTTTTTAGGCAGGCTAAATATGATTTTTGGCAAAAAGAATTCTACAGAACTTTTTATTCGGGTAAAACTTAAAGCATTTTTACCGTCATGACCCAGAAAATATTTATCTGATCCGATGTCAGATTTGGAAGAAACCCAATCAAGTGAGCGTTCGCTCTTAAGTGAGACTTTGCGTAAGGCTGCTTCAATATTGGCTCTATCGTCATAATTAAAATACTCTTTTTTAAAATAGATCATCGTTCTGTAATTTCAGCCTAAAATATAAATTAGCTTTCAATACTATTGTTACACCAAAAAATAAACTATTACTTTTGCCGCCATTATGGCTACTTCACTAAAAAACAAATTCGACAGTATAATTTTCGACCTGGATGGCACTCTTTGGGATAGCACCGCCAACGTGGCGCTGGCATGGCAACATGCGCTTAACCAGGTTGATTATTTGAACGAAGATATGACTGTTGACCGTGTAAGATCCATAACCGGGATGACCTATGATGCCATTTTTGATAAACTTTTCCCTACCCTTAATGCCGGTCAGCGTAAAGAGGTGCAAAGCCTTTGCGCGGTAAGCGAACTGGAAATTTTACATACCAAAGGAGGCGAGCTATACCCACAACTGGAAGAAACCCTAAAATACCTGGGCGCCAACTACAAGCTGTACATTGTGAGCAACTGCCAAAGGGGTTATATAGAAGTGTTTTTGGATTTGAACGATATGCACCCTTACTTTTTGGCCCACCAGTGTTTTGGCACCAAAGGCAACCCTAAGGCCGATAATATTAAAGATATTGTTAACGATCATGATCTTAAGGCGCCCGTTTACGTTGGCGATACCATGGGCGATTATACGTCAGCAACAAAAGCAGGTGTACCCTTCATTTTTGCCAGCTATGGTTTTGGCGTGGTGCCTGACGGAATGGTTGCTACCGTGGATAACTTTAGCGAGCTGATGGAATTATTGTAATTAATGCCTGCTTCTGTTTTTCACCCAGTTACTTGGTTCCGCAGTACTAACCGATGATACATTAGCTTTTTTATGGCTAAGCAATAATTCCATCAATATGGCCGCAATCCGGGCCTCATCTTTGTTATCCGTTTGTAACACATCCGGGCTGAAATACTTTTTTACAAAGTGGGTATCAAAATTACCAGATGTAAAAGCTTCATGCTGCATCACAAATTTTCCAAAGCCTAAAGTAGTTGTAATACCGGTTATCTGGTATTCATCAATAGCCCTTATCATCCGCTCTATGGCTTCCGTACGATCTTTACCGTAGGTTATAAGCTTGGCTATCATCGGATCGTAATAAATGGGGATCTCCATGCCTTGTTCAAAACCATCATCAACCCTTACACCAGCTCCTTTTGGGGTAATGTATGTTTGCAGTGTACCAATATCCGGCAAAAAATCATTAGCGGGGTCTTCGGCATACACCCTAAGTTCTATGGCATGGCCACGCATCTGCAGTTCTTCCTGTTTAAAGCTTATAGGTAAACCGCGGGCTATATTTATCTGCTCTTTCACCAGGTCTACCCCTGTTATCAACTCGGTTACAGGATGCTCTACCTGCAAACGGGTGTTCATCTCCAAAAAATAAAAGTTAAGCTCATCATCCATAATAAACTCTACCGTGCCTGCGCCGCTATAATTTACAGAGCGGGCAACATCAACGGCGCATTTACCCATTTGCTCTCTTATTTGCGGGGTAAGCACTTTTGAGGGAGCTTCTTCTATTACTTTTTGATGGCGGCGCTGCACCGAGCAATCCCGCTCAAACAGGTGCACAATATTCCCATGGGTATCGCCTAAAACCTGAATTTCGATATGTCGGGGAGATGAAACGTAACGCTCAATAAAAACAGATCCGTCGCCAAATGCCGAGGTAGCCTCAGATACGGCCAGCTGCATTTGTTCGTCAAAATCACCGGCGCCTTCAACTATGCGCATGCCTTTGCCGCCGCCGCCGGCCGCAGCTTTTATCAGGATGGGGAAACCCACTTCAACCGCGCGCATTTTTGCTTCGGCAACATCGGTTATGGCTTCCACCGTACCCGGAACCATCGGGATGTTGTATTTTAGTGCAGCAGCTTTTGCCGATAGCTTATTCCCCATTACTTCCATAGCCTCGGGCGATGGACCAATCAGGATAAGCCCGGCCTCGCGTACCTGCCTGGCAAACGAGGCATTCTCGCTCAAAAAACCATAACCGGGATGAATACCCTCTGCCCCGGTTTTGATACAGGCCGCAATAATTTTTTTGCCAACAAGATAGGATTGATTTGAAGGGGCGGCACCAATATGTACAGCTTCATCTGCGTAGCGAACATGAAGCGCATCGCGATCAGCATCCGAGTAAACTGCAACAGTTTTAATACCCATTTCGCGTGCCGAACGCATTACCCTTAAAGCTATTTCGCCACGGTTGGCTACCAGTATCTTTTGCATAAAACAAATGTAACCGAATTACCGGATAGCAGGCAGGAAAAATTCTACCCGGAAATCAAAATAACAAAATACGATAATGCAAAACTTACTACGCCGGTAATTTACATTTTTACCTGGCAGTTCTATCCAGTCGGTAAGTTTTACTATTACAACGATAGCAAACATATCGCCTAACCGGTAACCAAAATAAAAACGTTTTAACCAGCGAGCCGCGTTTTATACGGGATAAGTTATTATTGCATGATCTGCAACGCACCGCTTTTTGGACACCCAATTGTTTTATTTGGGCATTATTATCGATATCTGATTTAGTTAATTCGGCAGTCATACAATTTAATTTATTAAGGGGAATTAAAATCAATTAAATTTAGCACTAAATCATGAATATAACGTGAAGATTTTAACAACAAATTAAAAAAAAGGTGTTTTTCAGCCTGCCTTAACACCTTTTTTTACCCTTTTCAGACAAAACGCCCCTAATTTTTAGTTAAGGGCGTATTAAATATAGGTTAAATTAAAAATTACTCTTTTTTATCGGGAACCGGAGTACCGGCAGGCGGCGGACCAGGCTGACCGCCGGGACCTTGAGGCGGACCACCGGGGCCACGACCAACAGGAACAGTAACTTCCGGATGGGCGGCACCTCGGTGGCAGCTGTTACAATTAACACCGGCTTTTAGTACCATACCCAATGAATCTTTTTTTGCATGAAAATATTTTCCGTTAATCTTGTTCATCATTTTGAACATATCGCGGGCCATTTGCTTTTCAGGTTTGGCATCGCTTACCCAATCCATCTTTTTAGCAGCTTCATCTCGCACGTGGCAAAAATTACAATGTACGCCTAATGAATGCTCCCATTCGTCCATTACTGCATGGAGCTGATCTTTTGTAATGTTCTTCGGCAGCACTTTCAGGTTTTTAAACCCTTCATCATCTGCGGCCTTTGGTGTCATCGATGTCATGGCACCTAATACCACAACGGATATTAAGGCCAGTGTAACTAATAATTTTTTATTTACCAGCATAATTGTCATATTTAAGTCATCTAATGTATCGATTAACTTTTAATGTTACAACTTTTAGGCTCCACTTTGGAAAGTAACTTTTTGGATACAGATTTCAAATGTGCAGATTTCAGATTTCAAATGTGCAGATGAGGCTTTATGAATGTGCAGATTATGCTTCAAATGTGCAGATTTCAGATTTCAAATGTGCAGATGAGGCTTTATGAATGTGCAGATTATGCTTCAGATGTGCGGATTTCAGATTTCAGATGTGCAGATTGTTTAAAAGCAGATGCGCAGATTGTTTTACCGCACATTGGAGTTTCATCTGCACATCTGAAATCTGCACACCTGCACATTTGAAATCTGCACATCTAAAAAGCACATCTAAATCCTTACCAGTTTTTCACTTATAGCCCAAAGCTTATCGCGGGCAGCGGTATCAGTTGCAATGGCTGATGTTTTGGCGATCTTTTTGTTTTTAAAATACCCACCGTTGTATTTATCAAGGCGGGGGGCAGTGGCAAGGAATACGGAAGTTTCGGCACCTTGTTCAGGCTTGATCATAAACGGACGGATCAAAATCCCCATCAGTTTCTCGGGCCCTTTAAAGCCAACCCAAAAATTGGTGTTTACCACACCCGGATGCAGCGAAAACGCAAGGATGCCGGTATTGCCATATTTTGAAGCAAGTGATTGGGTAAAATAAATATTGAATAGCTTATTCATACCATAAGCTTTCCAGGCGCCATAGGATTGTTCCCATTGGAGATCATCAAAACGCGGGTTACCCCTTTTATGCGCATTTGAACTCACATTGATAATACGCGCCTGCCCTTTTTGCAGTAATGGCATTAACCTGGTGGTGAGCAGAAAATGTCCCAAATGATTGGTGGCAAAGGTCATTTCAAACCTATCCTTACTCAACTCCCGCCGGGCAAAAATTCCACCGGCGTTGTTGATGAGTATATTAATAGCAAACAGTTTTCCTGATAATTCGGCAACGGCATCGCGTACACTTTGCAAATCGGCCAGGTCGCATTTAATAACACTGATCTCTTTATTACCTGTTTGCGCTATTAATTCCTCTTTAAGCCGATCACCTTTTAGCGTATTGCGCACCAGCAGATAAAGCGCATGCCCCTGTCTTGCCAATGAAAGCGCTGTCTCTTTCCCAATGCCCGATGTGGCGCCGGTTATTACGGTTGTTTTTAATGCCATAAGTGCAGCGCCCTCCGCCCCCCTGAAGGAGGGTACTTTTTTATTTGCCTGTAAGATAGTAGTTATATGTTACACTTTAAACAAAAGGATAATAGCATAAGATAATTTCACGCAAAGAAGCAAAGACGCAAAGCCTTAAAGATTGTTAACTATTCGTGTTAGCCCGTCTTTAATAAAAGACTCATTAAAGCTTATTAAAATTCCAGGTTTACAGCCAGATAATTTTAAATAAGTTAACACTTGTTTGGAATGAACAGTAGCTATAGATGCAATTGATTTTAATTCTACAACAACTTTATCTTCAATAATCAACTACATAAATCGCTGTTTTCAAGTACTCTTTTTGCAGTTTCGTCAGTTCCATCTTCAATCTCAATCAGCGACGGATGTTCTGCAAGCTTCCTTAATGCATCGATTAAAATTGGGTCAAGTTTAGTTTTGGAACGAGCAATTAGAATATTAATTAGATAACTCTTCCACATGCTGTCGTCTGAATTTAAGACAAAAAGTAATTCGTCCGTTATCTCATTTATGTAAGGTAATAGATATTGTGCGATTTCCCGGGCAACGTCCCAATGGGTATCCTGCATCCACTCTAATAATATTGGAACATCTTTCCTGACAGTTTCTAACGGTAAACGTTTAAGACGTTCAACTGCTGCAACGTCTGTAGTGCTTTTCGGAATGTAGTCTCTCATTATCTAGTGTATAGTCTTTATTTTTCTTTTCCGTAACTTATTCTAAACCTCTAACAGATGCTTGGACCTTTTTCGTGTTTATATGAGAATTTCCCGTCCCCGCAGGGTCTCTCCAATTCTATTAAGTTAATGAATTTCTCCCCCAGCGGGGGAATAGCTTTGTAGCAAAAAAGCAAAATGAAGCTCCGTGCCAGAGGTACGGAACCTTAGGTAGCGTACCTCTGGCACGCAAAAGATTGGTTATTTATTTGTGCTACAAAGCTTTCGCTCCCCTGGAGCAGCCTATCAGCCTCTTAACTTAATAGCATTGGAGAGACCCTGAGGGGACAATAGCTGTATTAACGATTATTTTGGATAGTTCATTTTCCTCCATACGCTTTGCGTCTCTGCGTCTTTGCGTGAAAAACCTCTTAACTTAATAGTATTCAGGGGAAGTTTGGAGGGCCTACTTCTGCATCACCATTACACCATTCATCAACAGTGTACTGCCGCCATCTGCTACAATGTTGTATACTTTTTGGATACCGCCGCCTTGTTCTGTTTTTTGCAGTACAGTAAAGGCCTCGTATTTGCCGGTTTGCTCGTTAAGGCAAAGCACCTCCTGCCCTTGTGTTATCTCGCCCATTTTAAGGTTGCCCTGTTTGGTGAGCATCGGGTGGTTTGGCGTAGCCTGCAATACTTTTGAATTAAGGTTTATCAATTGACCCGCATTTGTATTTTTCACATCTGCCGATACCAATACCAAACGGGTTAGTGCATAGTTTTTAGCACTATGAACCGTTAGTGCTTTCACTTTAACTGCCGAACTTTTATTGGTAGCCGGATCAACAGTGATCACCTCATCGCCGCTTTTTATCGTTTTCAGCATCTTTTTATCGCCATTAGCCATGGTTACCATTTCATCGCCGGGGAAACAAATATCGTTACCATAGGTGGCCGATTCTTCCTTCATATCCTTACCACCATTCAACAGCTTATATTGCTGAAAGCTCATTTCCTTTGATAAAATGTATGATAGCTTAAGGATGAAGTTAGTTTCGGCCTTATTAATGTTATCAATATCCGTAAAATACTTTTCCCACACCTTACCACCGGCGGTAAAATCGGGCACAAGGGCCTTGTATAATTTACCCTTTTCGTTGGTATAAAACACCATCAGCCCAATTTCCTGCATACCCTCTTTGGCAATCAGTTTGTACAGGTCGATGCGTTTTTTTAAACCATCAGATCCGGTAACGAAATAAGGTTTGCGGTTCTCATACCTATCGAGCACATAAGCGTTCTCGAATTTAACATAGGTATCCTTATCCAGATCGGCTATAGCAAAGGTTTGTGCCTTATTATACTCGTCCATAGTAAGCGGACGAGGATTTGCCGCAGTTTGCGCCTGCCCTAAATAAATAGAACCTGCTAAAAGTAGTGTTAATGTTAGTTTACGCATAAAGCCCCCTTTAAATACCCCCCCGCTGGTTGGCAGGGAGATTTTATTTGTTAGTTGTTATTAATTAAATATTCTTTTCGTCTCCTCAGGGTAACGCAAATTGTCCCGTCATTGCGAGGCACGAAGCAATCCCCTACCTACAGAGTAGCTGTGCAAATCCGCTCTGTGTAGTTTGGGATTGCTTCGTACCTACCGATGACTGTTTGGTTTTACACAAACATTCGCTTGAACGCTAGCAACGACTCACCCCGGCTACGTTATGCTGGCCGACCCTCTCTCCGGCTGTGCCGCAAAGAGGGTGAAGCTCAATTTTTGTTTTATTGCCCCTCTATGCGACGCAGTCGGAGAGAGGGGCAGACGTCCGTTAGCTAACGGATCGTCGGGGTGAGTCGACTATCCGCCATGCGATATACGTCATTTCACCCTCAGATTTTGCGGATTTTACAACTCGCAATGACGGCCTGTTTTTTTAAGCCCTCCCGTTTGGACTCGCCCCCTAACTCAGCTGCTTAAACGCCTCGGCAAAGGCTTCCATTTCGTCCATGCGGCCAATGCTTACGCGACACCATTGCTTGTTATCAAATTGCCAGCTGCGTACCCCTACGCTGCGCTTCATCATTTCGCTTACAAATTTTTTGCTATCCATTTTTAACGGGAACATCACAAAATTGGCCGATGAAGGAATGTAATCGTAACCTTCCTTTTTAAGTACTGAGTATAAATATTCTTTTGAAGCCAGTGTTTTTTGTAATGCCTCTTTCAAAAAATCCTCTTCGCGGTAAGCAGCTATGGCAGCGGCAATTGTGGTAGCCGAAAGTGAGAACCCGGTACTGTAAATAGACAATGCTTTAATGGTTTCGGGCTGTGCAATTATATAACCGCAGCGTAAGCCTGCAAAACCATATAATTTGGAGAATGTGCGGGCCACAATGATATTGTTTCCGGCTTTAACCGAGCTTATCATACTGCTGCCTTGCGGATCGGGCAGGTAATCGATATAAGCCTCGTCAACAAATACGGTTACCTTTTTAGATACGCGCTCACAAAAGGCCTTTAATTTGGCGGTATCTAATATTGTTGCAGTGGGATTATTAGGATTACAGATATAAACAAGGCCGGTGTTAGCATCAATTTTTGCCTCCATAGCATCCAGATCAAGCTTATAGTCGGCAGTAAGCGGAACTTTCACCCATTTACCATCAAATTGCTGAGCACGCGTTGGCAAATCTTCATAGGAAGGATCGCCGGTAATAATACTTTTTCCTCCTTTACTGAACAACAGGGCGGCGGCAAGCAACAGCGGAGAAGAACCGGATTCTATTAAAATATTACCTTCTGAAATCCCCTCATAAGTGGCTATTTTATTGTAAAGAGTACCCATTGAAAACATAGGATACTGGTAGCTAAGACTAAGGGCATCCTGGATAGCTTTTTTTGCTGCAGGCGAAGGGCCAAACGGGTTTTCATTGGCTAATAACCTTGCCTTTAGCTCGAAGCCTGCATTGACAATTGCTTCCTGGTCGTTTAAATTCCTTGCGGCTGGTTTAAAGGCCCTGGCAACAGGCATAGCTGCCAGTTTATTGATAGTTCCCGAAAAGAAGGCCAGTCCCCCGGCCATAATTGCGCTGGATTTTATCCAGTTTCTGCGGTTGAGTAAATTTGCCATGGTGGTTTGGTTTTAGTATCAAGTAGTTAGTATCAAGTAGTCAGTATCAAGTATCAAGACAGCTCCATGCTTTTTGTATCAAGTAATTAGTATCAAGTATCAAGACAGCTTCATCCTTTTTTGTATCAAGTAGTTAGTATCAAGTATCAAGACAGCTCCATCTCTTTTTGTATCAGGTAATTAGTATCAAGTATCAAGACAGCTTCAAAAAACCTATCCTTTATCCTTTTGTCCTTATCTTTTTGTCCTTTGTCCTAAAATCCTTTGTCCTTTATCCTTGCTCCCTTATTCTCTTCATTTCTGCACGGGGTAGCTCGCGCGTCCATCGGTTACCCTTGCGTGCAGGGCGGCCACAGTGCTCCTGGCCGATTCAAATGCTCCGGCCATCCAGGCATTTAAATAGGTTAAATGTTCACCTGCAAAATATATTTGCTTATCGGGTTTTAACAGTGCCGGGTATTGCGTTTTACGGGTATCGGTATTGTAAACAGCCCATCCGCCTAAATTATATTTTGTTTTATGCCAGCTTACCGAAAACGCCCCTTCAAATTCCTTATCATACTGTGGGTGGATAAGTCTGCCTTTTTCTAATGCAAATCTCTCCCGGTTTGCATAATCTAAGTTACCTATTTTTTGAGCCTTTTCGTTAAAATTGTAATAACCTATTAAGATACCCTTTTTTCCTAAATAATCATAGGATGGATAAAAAATTTGAGTTAAATCGTTGTTGGTGTGGGTAATACCGCCGTAAATATGCTCATCTTCCTCCCAAAATCTCCGCTTAAACTGCAAGCCTATCTTGCCGGTTTGTATGTAACCGATATAATCAATAGCGCGACTAACATCACCCGAAAAATTATTGCTGATATTGCTTAATACCGGCAGCGGCAATGTACAAATACACATATCTCCGGTAAGTTGATGCTCGCCAAGCGCATCCTTGTAAGTTATTTTAACACCATCGGCAATGTTATTTATCGCTGTAACCTCGGCTCCCCTTTTTACAGATGGGGCAACTTTTTTTTCTAATGCTTTTGCAATCTGGTCCATCCCGCCCACGGCCTGGAACATGGTCATCTGCAGCTCGTAAGTGTACTCGGCAACGTTATAAAAATCAGGATCCATCAAGCCCGAGTGCAGGATATCTGCCAGTTTGTGCACATCGGCAATTTTCCCGGGCTTATCACCCGCACCCGGCGATTCGGTATACCCGCGCCTTGCAGATGCTTTATACAGCTTATCCACATCAAGGCCGCCTTCGGCCTGCAGGTATTCGATGATCTTTTGGCCGTCCTCTTTGGTAAGGTTAGCATCAAGGCTGCCATGATCAATGCTTTTGGCCAGCATCTCGGTCATGTAACCACGGATATCGTTATGAACTTCGCGTACGCGGACTTTTTTGTTTGATAGCGGGCCTTTGCCTTCGGCAAAGTAGTAAGCGCCTTCGTTTACGTTGTTATAAACCTGGATAGGTACACCCAACTCCTTACAATAATGCAAAGTAAGCTCATGGTTATGAGGGATGCGCGACGGACCAGCATTAAAGTACAAGCCATCATCAAACTTTGCGGTAGCGGCAGGCTTATCAATCTCCTGGTTGGTACTGCCATTACGGATGCTCCAGCAGCGGCCGCCGGTACGCTGGCGGGCCTCAAGAATAGTGCATTGGTAGCCCAGTTTATTAAGTTCATAGGCACAGGTCATCCCGGCCAGGCCTGCACCTAATATAATGATATGTTTTCCTTTCCCGTCTCCCTCTAAATTAAAGGCATGAGCCGGGGCAGGGCGTAACAAGCCTAAAGCCATCATGGCTGGGTAAGCACCACCGGCCAGCATAGCGCCTTTACCAAGAAAATCCCTGCGTGTAATAGTTTTCAATAAGACTAATTTTACGTTTTACAATAATGCCAGCCTTAAAGATAGTTTTTTAAATGATTTAATAAAAGATAAGCCATATTTTTTTAAATATGATAATATCTACAGGATTTGTATGCATTATTGAAAATGGGGGAATATTATGGAGAAGAAATGAAGCTTTCGGGCCGGATGCAAAACAACACATCCATATTTATATATATTTCTTTGTATTTCTTTTTATTTCTCTCAAAATGATAGCTACAAATAGTATAATTTTTGATTAAAGAGGCTTAAAGCGGAGAATATATTACCAATTTACAGAAGAAGATAAAGTGTTGATTGTCAGCGACAATAGTGTTCCATCCCTTATTTTTTAGAAACCACAACACGCTGACTATCAACACAAATGCATTCCACAGCGTTCCATGTGTACCAGGCGTTCCGATGGAACATCTGCACACTCACAAAATGAACTAAAAGATCAAAAGCTCGCTCTTCAGGGAGCCGCCGGGGCATGCGATGCTGCTACTTTATTAAAATATTCAACGAGCTTATCCATGCTCTTAAGGCTGAATTTATGCTCTTTGATGCTATCAACCACCGGCTCTTCATCGCCCATGATCTCTACCATAATATCTTCAAAGTTTTCATCGGTAATCCGCTTCATATCAGCCGTGCTTTCGCCAAAGTAGTAAACAGCTTTGGAGCTTTTCCCACGACCGCCGCCTCCACCACCACCAATGGAAACACCTACGCCACCGCCAAGTCCGCCACCGTAGCCGCCGCTGCCGTAACCCGCCGATATTCCCGGCGAAAAACGCACGCCGCCACCGCCGCCCGAACCAGCTTTTGCCATGTAAAGTTTCAATGGCTCATCAAGCACTACCTGCACAAAATCGGTTTCCTCCAGGCTCCAGGTTTCGTTGCGGGGAGCATGGGCAACCACAAAACTATCCTTACCGGCCACAAACGACCGTATATCACTTGCACTCAGTTTATAGGGGTTTGTTTTGGGGTCATCCTTAAATTCAATAAAGCCCTCATCTTTTATGGGGCTTTTACCGCCAGGGTATAGCCTTATAAAGCCGGTTGTGCGGTTGCCCTTTACATCGGTAAAATTACCGGGCTGCCATTTTTGCGATTTTGCTGATACAAAGCACAGCATAAAAAATAAAATGATTAAAATTGAGCGCATAACAAGTATAATAATACAAAGAACGCAATTTTTACATATTTAATATGATGACTGTTGATTTACGCAGCGATACCGTAACAAAGCCTACCCCCGGCATGCTGGAAGCCATGTGGAGTGCAAAAGTTGGCGATGATGTGTTTGGCGAAGACGAAACTATAAATGAACTGGAGCAAAAGGCAGCCACCATGTTTGGGATGGAAGCGGGTATATTTTGCCCATCGGGCACCATGACCAACCAGATTGCCATTAAATGCTTTACCCAGCCCCTGGATGAGTTAATTGCCGACCAAACCGCACATGTTTACCGCTATGAAGGCGGCGGCATAGCTTTTAACTCCGGCGTATCAACCCGCTTATTGAATGGTTACCGGGGCATCATCACCCCCGAAATGATAGAGCCGGAGATAAACGCCGAAAACATTCACTACCCGCATACCAGCCTGGTTGTTTTAGAAAACACCGTAAACAAAGGCGGCGGCAGTTGCTATACACTTAACGATATTAAACCCATTGCCGAACTATGCCAGGCCAAAAGCCTAAAGCTTCATTTGGACGGCGCACGCATATTTAATGCCCTCGTTCATACCGGTGATAAGGCTGCCGACTATGGTAAATATTTTAATGGCATCTCGGTTTGCTTATCCAAAGGGTTGGGCGCTCCCGTTGGCTCGGTTTTATTGGCCGATAAGGATACTATTAAATATGCCCGGCGCATCCGTAAAGTATTGGGTGGCGGCATGAGGCAGGCGGGCTTTCTGGCCGCGGCTGGCATCTACGCCCTAGACCATCATGTAGAACGCCTGAAAATAGATCATACCCATGCCCGCATCCTGGGCGATGAACTAAGCAAGCTATCATGGGTAAGTAATGTATTGCCTGTAGAAACCAACATTGTATTATTTGATACTATTGACCCTGCAACCGCCATATTGGCCAAACTTGTAGCTAAAGGCATTAAAGCAATTGATACCGCCAAACACCGCATCCGCTTTGTAACCCACCTGGATGTACATGCAGAGCAGGTGGAGTATTTGGTTGATGTGTTGAAGGGGATGTAACTGTGCATAGTGAAGTGATGAGCGGTGAGTAGTGAGTAGTCAATGGAAATTAGTGAGGTGTGGCAAATATTCTACTCACTATCTGCCAGACCGGATCTTCTTTCTCCCCGAAGCTTGCAAACAACATCCATTTTAAGCCGATGATATAAGCATCCTTACTCACAATCCTACCTACCCAAATATCTGTTTAAACACCAATACAGTACTTTTGTCGAATTAAATTCATTTTATTAAAATTATTTTGAATTTAATTCACATAATAACTAATATTACTGTATGATTAGCGAAACAGAAATAGTTTTAGACAAAACCGATCTGCATATTTTACGATTGATGCAGGAAAATGCCCGCATATCAAATGCCGACCTTGCCCGCGAGCTTGGGATGGCCCCATCGGGTATATTGGAAAGGGTAAAAAAACTGGAACAGAAAAACGTTATCCAGCAATATACCACGCGCATTAACCCGGTGGCACTACAGCAAAAAATGTTGGCCTTTATTTTCATGCGTGCTGCGGATGGCCCGGGCTGTAACGATACTTCGCGGGAGCTTGCCAAAATACCCGAGGTACAGGAAGTACACCATATTGCCGGCGATGATTGCTACCTGGTAAAGATCCGCACATATGATTCTGCCTCGCTGATGCAGCTGATGCGCACTTACTTTAGTAAAATCCCCAATATTTTGAGCACCCGCACCACCATAGTGCTCGAAACTGTTAAAGAACAACAACAATTAGTTATACCCGAAAAATAAATACTGCCATGACTACAACTACACAAAAAACTGCTTCTCCCCTGTTGGTTATCATAGCTTTTGCTACTGTTTACCTGGTTTGGGGTTCTACCTATTTTTTTATAAAAATGGCTGTTGATGGTTTCCCGCCGTTTCTGCTGGGAGCTCTGCGCTTTTTTACAGCCGGTATTTTAATGCTGATATGGTGCGCCATTAAAGGCGAACAGGTTTTTGTAAAGCGCAACATCATTCATGCCGCGGTAAGTGGCTTTTTATTACTTGTAGTAGGTAATGGCGCTGTAATATGGGCCGAGCAAACACTGCCAAGCGCCATGGTAGCCATTATGGTATCATCCCCCCCAATATGGTTTGTGTTATTGGATAAGCCAAACTGGGGTACCAACTTTAAAAGTAAAAGCACCATTTTTGGGCTTATAATAGGCTTTATAGGCGTAATATTATTATTCAGCGAACAGATAGGAAGCATGGTTGGCCCATCAACCGGTTCGTCAAAACTACCGGGAATGCTGTTATTATTGGCGGGCACACTGGGCTGGGCATCGGGGTCATTATACTCCAAGCACAATAACACAAAGGGATCCGTATCTGTTAACACCGCGTGGCAAATGCTGGCTGCAGGTATTGTATTTATCCCATCAAGCTTTTTTCATAACGAGATACAAACCCTCAACTGGCACACTATCCCGGCTCATAGCTGGTATGCGTTGCTTTACCTGGTAGTTTTTGGTTCGATAGCTGCTTTTAGCGCTTATGTATGGCTGTTGCAGGTTCGCCCAGCCACGCAGGTAAGTACCTACGCTTATGTTAACCCGGTTATAGCCGTTATATTAGGGGTGCTTTTTGCTCACGAAAGCGTTACCTTATTACAGGTTGGCGGCCTGGTGATTATATTAGGCAGTGTGCTGCTGATAAATTTGAGCAAGTACCGAAAAGAGAAGGTATTGAAGGAAGAGGAATTAGCAATTAGCTAATTATATCAATCAACAGCTATTGCCTTCGCATCCGTTATATGAAGGGTAAAACCTGGGGATTCTGAAGAAGAGAATGACAAACCGGCGAAAGACTTACGAAGTAATTAAAACTTCGTAAGTCTGGGGTTCTCCAACTTGTCTCGTAGGTAGCTTGTCTGAAAACACCCTGATTCTTATACTCTTCTCAATTCTCCCACTTGCCAAACTCAAAGTATTTGCTGATTTTGATACTTATTTTATTGCCCGATTTATATTTGCCCCTTTTGTAATTCATGACGCGCAATATAACCCCGGAATTTTCGATGATCAGCTCTTCGTAAAAGCCTTTAAACAGCACTTTTTGTACTAACCACTTTTTACCCAGCGGCGTAATTTTTACATGCTCGGCATATATTACTATGACACTGCGCTTGCTTTTTATGCCGCAAACTTTGGCCTGGGTTGAGTTAAGCTTGCTGCCACTTGCCAGGATCTGCGATGTGTACAATAATTTTGGCGAATGATATAACTCATCCGGGGGACCATTTTCAACTATTTCCCCTTCTTTTATTACAATAAGCTCGTCGGCCATGGATAATATCTCGGCCGGATCATGAGATACCAGCACTACCGTAGTTTTCCACTCCCGAACAATTTGCCTTATATCATGCTGTAAAGCCTCACGGTACGAGGCATCAACCTGGTTAAAGGGTTCATCAAGCAATAAAACTTCAGGCCGGCTTATTAATGCTTTGGCTATGGTTACCCTTTGTTTTTCGCCACCGCTTAGTTTACCAAACGGGTAGTCTTTAAGCGGATAAATATTCAGCATATTGAGCGCTTCGGTAACCCTTTTTATTTCGTGGCTCAGGTCTTCTTCGGGCAGACCATCACGTACGGTATCCCAAACAGATAACCGGGGGTCCATATCTATACCGTTTTGGGTTACCATACGCATTACTTTATGAGCATGCTGAATGCCGTGGTCGCGGCTCAACACCTGTTCTTCCTTAAAAAAAACTTCGCCATGGTCGGGTTGCAAAATGCCAAATAACAAATTAAGCAGGGTGGTTTTGCCGCTGCCGCTTTCGCCAACAATGGCAGTAATTTTGCCCTTGGGCACAAATATGGTTATATTGTTAACGCCTGATGACTTATCGCCAAAGAAGTTTTTGGTAACGGATATGGTTTCCAGTATCAGATTGTCTTGCATCCCTGTGAAGTATTTTAGTACATTAAGCAGGCTAATTATCAAGCCACCCAGTAAGGCCTAAACTATAAAAAGTTTAGTCGCCAAAAAAGCCCCACAGTATATTTAATGAAAAGGCAAACAAATTTCATCCTATAGTTATTGTTATTGCAATAGTAAACGTTAACAAAAATCATCATCCTATGAATAAAGGTATTGGCATATTACTCATTGTTATAGGTGTAATAATGCTTATCTGGACTGGTTTTACCTACACCAAAAAAGAAAAAATCATTGATGCCGGCCCAATCCAGGTATCTGCCGACAGGCAAAAAACCGTAAACTGGCCACCCTATTTAGGCGGAGTATTGATTATAGGCGGTGTAGCCATAGTTATTTTTTCTAAAAAATAAGCTTTACTTATTGTTTGATGCTTTAAGTACGCTGATATTCTTTGTTGCCAATAATTGCTGATAATTAATCATACGGAATTTTTTTCCTTCCATACTCCTGAACTCGGGCGACAGCAACATATTCAATTCCGTTTGGCGGTGCAGGCTGGTTAGCGGTTTGCCATTTTTGGCGTTCATCATATTGCTGTTCATATCTACCAATGCATCCATTTCGGGGCTTGGCGTAGCGGTATGAATCACAACCAGGTTTGGCCTGTCGGCGTCAAGTTTATTGCTCACATAATCCAGGAAAACTTTCTTTTTGGTAGCAATAGGTTCGCCCCACATTTCCATATAGGTTTCACCAAAGTAGGTAACACTGCTTAATGTTGATATGGCTAACTTATATTTGTGGGCCAGTTTTTCTGTAAGTGAACGTAACTCCGGGGTCGACAATGCAATGCCCATATGCGGATCGATATAACTTATTTTCAATCCCGATGCCAAAGCCCTTTCAATTTGTGCCGATAATTCGGTTTCAACCTCATCCAGCTTATAACCGCTTTTTGCAAACGCCGATGTGGAATGTGGAAAATAGCCAACCTCATCAACCAAACTTGGCACGGCTGTGCGGCCTGTAACCGGTCCCCAGCGGTAATTTTTCCACTCCGATGTAAGTGTTAAATGAACCCCTATACTTACATTGGGATATTTTTTCAGAATCTCCACCGCTTCCTGGTACCATGGGCAGGCAAACTGAAGTGATACCGAAAATGGCAACCCTGTTTTGGCCATTTTTTCGGCAGCCATGTTTACAGAGTGGTTCATCCCAATATCATCAAGCCTTATCATTAGTTGCGGCAATTTATCGGTTTTTTGTGCCGATACCGGGTTTACTTGTGTAAATATTATCAGCAGAAATAAGCAAAAGACATGTATTTTTTTCATAAAGGGCAACAGATTTATTGTTTCGACAAAATACAGTTAAAGCTTAAATTATCCAATAATTTAGTAAGACGTATAAAATAAGTTACATTAATGGATCTGTGATGTTTGGTGTAGATAACGCACAGATCTGCATCCGATTAGCAGTATAACGATAATTCAGAAAAATTACTCCAGCAGCAGGGCATCTTCATCATCGGTTAAATTTAGCTGAATGCTATCGCTGCCCGCGATGCCTTCAATACTGCCTTTAATATGGGCCGCGTTCAATAAAACCTTATCCAGCTGTTTCTCGCGCGATTTCCACATTTTCTCCATGGCGTCACGCTCCTTCTGGATAGACACGCGCATACTCATATACCCTTCGCGGATGGCTTTCCATTGTTCAGAGAACTCGCTGCTGGTTAAATAATCATACAGCAGGTGCATTTTATCCCCCTTATTATCCTGTGATTTTACCAGGTTCGAGAGCTTGATAATCCCATCGCGCAGGATGTAGGATACCGCTTTCACCTCATCGAAGCTACAGATCCAAACGCCATCCTTCTCTCCAAAGCAATCCATCCCTTTTGGATAGCATTGGGTAACTATTACCGCAACATCAACCCCGATGCCGCGCATATCTTTTTTAAGCTTATCTATCCAATCGGCACCAAATGTTGCCGTGCGCTTGCTTTCGTAAATAATACGGCCGCACTCCTGTCCAAACTGGTTACGTACCGTTTGTACACAATCGGCGCCGCGTACCCCCTTGCCCACTTCGCTTATCACATCAAACGGAAAATAATTACGCAGCAGTTCCTCCAAAATCAATTCCTGTGCCTCGCCCTGCAACTGCATCGATCCCTGCTCGGCTTTCCGCTTCATTTCTTCGGCCAGTTTTTTCTGGTCGTCCAATTGTTTTTCGAGTTCTTTTACTTTTAGCTGGTATTCGGTATCTTTTATACTGTGCCGTTCGGCTTCCTGTTTGCGAATCTGTTCGCTCAGCTCATTACGCTGCTCTTGCAATTTACGCTGCAGGGAAAGTTCCATTTCTTCTTCTTTTAGCTGCAGTTGTTTTTCGCGCTGTAAAAATTCAAGTTCCTTGTGGCGGGATAGTTTCAGTTTCTCCTCACTCTCCTGCGCCGAATTTTTTAGCATCAGCACCTGGTTTTCGAAATCCTGGCTGATAGACCGGCGCAGATTTTCTTCAAGCGAAAGCTCCAGCTGTTTTTTTTCGGTGTTAAGGCGTTGCTCAAATTCGGCCTTTTGCTGCCGTTCTTTGTTTAAAAATTCTTCGTCTTTTTTTCGGTATTCTTCTTCTTTTTGGCGGGTATAATCCTGCATTTTAAGCCGGAGCTCTTTTTTATACTCCTCGGCCATCACCTCCTCTATCGGGAAACCAAAACCACAACTTGGACATTTAACTTCTGTAGCCATACTTATTATAATACGAAAAACATTTTCGCACATCAAATATAGGGATTTATATACCGTCAAAAATTACGCAAAATGCAATAGTTGCAGTTACCAATTAATATTACTACATTACATCAATGCAAATTTTACAAATTGGCAAAGCCATGTGGAGCTATGATTATGAAATTGCATCGCTCACATTAATTGACGAGGCCGGGTCTCTTTTTTCCATGCCTCCACCACCCCACCACCGTGAGGGTGAAATTATATTGACCAATAACAGCCTTGTTATTGATGGCTATAACTACCTTAATATCCCCCTTAACCGGCTGGAGCAAATATACCTGGGATTTGACGATATATATAAAAGGTCGTTAGTTAGAAACAATGGGATGTTTTGGCAGCCCTTAAGGTTGCGCTATAAAGAAGGCGACAACATCAATATTATTTACCTTATTATAGACCATCGTTTCTTCGGCACCAAAAACCAGCTGTGGTTTGATACTTTAAAGCAGTTATTGTCCGACTAAAGGTTACTTTCAACCCCTTTCATTTTAAATAGTTTACTGCGTAAGCAGTTTAACACACCACATTCGGGGTGTTTTTTATTATGCCGCAATCTGCTATATTTGAAACCGCGAGCCATTACTATACCAATTTAACCTAACGGTCATTCTTTAGATCGGTCATTTGCGGTGAGGCTTACCTAAACGTTAACTATTTTATGAAAAAGTTCGGACTTTTAAGGCTATTTACTTATTTACCACTCATTGCAATCATCATTCCCAATATCACCGAATCATTAATAAACCCCGATTACAAAATACCGCTTATACATGTTATTGCTGCTGCCGCATTGGTTGCAGTAATAGGCATTTGCAGTGTAATTATTTATTATTTACAAAAGCGGCAGTTAAAAGCGCAATACCAGCGCAATAAAAATTAGCCTAAAAACAAACAGCGCACCCATTTGCATGAGCGCGCCGCAGCGTTAATATGTGTTTTTTAATTATTTAGCTTTAGCAAATTCGCCGTTAGCTTTAATAGTTACTTCGTCGCTTAACATAGCCGAACCAAATTTGCTGCCGAAATTAAAATCAGCACGCTTGATAGTACCGGTTAACTGGAAACCTGCATCATCGGCTTTGCTCATTGGGTTGGTGATGGTACCACGGTACCAAAGGTCAAAAGTAACGGGTTTGGTAACACCTGCTAAAGTAAGGTTACCGGTAACAGCATAATGTTTTTCAGATGTTTTTGAAATACCTGTGCTTGTAAAAGTAAGTGTTGGCTTATTTGCAACATCAAAAAATTCGGCGGATTTTAAGTGATTGTCGCGGTAATCGTTATCTGTGCTTATAGAAGCAGTTTGCACTGTAAATGAAACTTTAGCATCGCTAAAATCTGGTTTTGCAGTTATGATGGTAGCATCGTAAGTTTTAAAAGTACCATCAACGTCATTTACCAATAAGTGGGTAACAGTAAATTTAACGTTTGAGTGCGCTTTGTCAACCGTCCAGGTAGTTTGTGCCGATGCGGCAGTGTACAAAAATGCTGATGCTAACAGGATAAAGATCTTTTTCATTTCGTTTTGAATTTTTTTTAGATTTAATTTTTTCTATAACCCAAAAGTATACAAAGAATTTGATTTTTCATCCAATAAATGTTTAAACATCTTTTTATTAAAATTGGATGACAAATCACGACTGATTTAGTGGGGTATGTTATGGAGGTATACTAATATTTCCTCTTTATTAAGCTAATCTGGATTTTAGATGCGGGTTCAATTTGGGATAATTTAGCAACTTTGCCTTTTACAAGGTCATATTCAATTATACCAGCACTTTTTAAAAACGCCAGAGCAGTCTCCTTTGACACGTTCGCTTTAGAAGTGACAGCCTTTATAGCGGCAATTTGTTCTTGAATACTTTTAGTTGTCACGAAGAAAAGTTTAAAGACAAATATATCAATATTCTTTTTCCAGAACTACCCTATCTTCTCCCACTTCCCAGAGTCGAGGCTGCGGTAAATGGCGTCAACTACCCTCATATCTTTCAGACCTTCCTCACCGGGTACGCGGCTTTGTATATTGCGGGCTACACAGGTTGCAAAATCATCCATTTGCGCGGCCTGCTGCACTATCTGAGGAAAATTCATTGGTCCATTGCTGGTAAACCCATCAATGCCTCCATAGCCATAAGCAGGTTCAAGCTGAAATTTACCCCGCTCAGCCTGTACTTTCAAATAGCCCCAATCATGATTATAACTCGATTTACCGATAACCTTTTGACCGCCTGGAAATTTCAGTTCCCAAAAAACAGTTTCGTCAACTTCCTTAAAAAAATCCGGCCGGGTTTTCTCCTGTGTGGCTTTTACTGCCAAAGGCTCCTGCCCTAAAGTATAGCGTGATCCCTGGATAGCATAAATACCCATATCCATCAGTCCACCGCCACCGGCCATCGCTTTCTTTAAGCGCCAGGCGTTAGGATCACCATTATAGGTAAAGCCGTTACCGGTATCGATACTGGTTACCTTACCAAAAATTTGCTTTTGCCCCAACCTCATCAGCTCGATAGTATGTGGCTCAAAATGCAGGCGGTAACCTATAGATAATAAACGTTTGGCCTTTTTACAGGCGGCTATCATTTCTTCACATTCTTTGGCATTAAGGGCCATCGGCTTTTCACAAATCACATGTTTGCCTGCCTGTGCCGCCCGTATGGCATATTCTTTATGCATAGATACAGGCAATACTACATACACAATATCAATAGCCGGGTTTTGGGCTATTGCATCAAAATTCTGATAGTTATAAATGTTTTTTTCGGGGACGTTGTATTTTTGACTCCAGGCTGTTGCTTTTGATGGTGTGCCTGTAACAATACCTGCCAGGTAACAGTTCTGCGTTTTTTGCAGGGCTGGCGCCAGCTGTCCTCCGCTATAGCTTCCTAAACCAACCAAAGCAATTCCCAGCTTTTTGCCTGGTTTGGCAATAGCTAATTGCGACAACATTGGACCAAGCGCCAAAGCGCCAAAACCTACGGATGCATTACGGATAAAACTCCTGCGTGATGATTTAATTGAGGCCATTTTTGATTAAGTTGAATTAGGTTAATTGAGCCAGATGGGGGTATTGCTCCCTAAAACAAGTTAATCCGGGGTTTTGTTTGGTGAATTTGGAAAGGCAAATAATTTATAATGGATAGGTAAGATGCTTACCTATCCATTATAAAACTACCTTTAACTTATTTACCAAACGTATAGAAAACAGAAATTGAAAGGTCGTTTGAAATTAATCTGAGATCTACACTGTCACCGGTAGTACTTTGCTGATTGTTTGGGTCTTTAGATTTGTAATGGTTATAGTTAAGGTTAGCCAATGTGGCCGATACCCCAACTTTTTTTGATGGGTAGTATACCAAACCAAGGTTCACACCTGCTATATAAGTATCTGTTTTAATATTAGTATTACTGCTGTATCTAGGATCCTCAAAAGTATACTTATAGTTACTCCTGTTATAGCCGATATAAGGGCCGGTACGTATTCCTATTTTATCGCCATACATAAAGTACTTTCTCAAAAACAGGTTAGCGATATACTCTGTTGAATGCTGCTTTGTAGCCATATTGCCGTCATTGCTTTGATTGCCAGTAGCATAATACAAGCGCGTGCCAATATCCAGCTTATCAGCAATAAAATAACTGTAACCGGGGCCGATAAGAAAACTTGTGCGCTCGTTACTTGAAACTACAGTACTGCCCTGGGCAGTATAAGAGTTATTTGAACTCGCGTGACTGAAACCTAAATCGAGCCCAAGAGTTTGTGAGCCTTTTTCGGTTTGAGCTTTTGAAATTTGAAAAGCCAATAAAAATGCAGCGATTAAAAACAGGATTTTTTTCATGTGGATAATAGTTTATTTGAGCAGTAGAAACGGTATTTATTAACCGATATTTTGCTAAAATAACTATTATTAAATAAATATTTATTTTAATAAATCAGAATAATATAAGTTAAAAAGTGGCGTTTTTAACAATCCTGTTTGATAGAGATTAAACACCGGTCTATCAGAATCTATCTCCCCTCCAGGTTATCCCTATATTCTTTCAATGATCGTAGTATCGATCTGGCAATTGCATTTTGTCCATCGCTGGAGTTCAGGTAATTTTCGTCAGCAGGGTTGTTTATAAAACCTGTCTCAACCAAAACTGCCGGCATTCCGCTTTGGGCCAGCACCAGCACACCCTGCTCTTTTACGCCATAGCTATGGCGACCATCGGTCTTTTTAAATTCGCGGTTTATCAGGTCGCCAAACTGGATACTTTGTTTACGATATTTTTGCTGAAAAGCGTTCAATACGATAGTATTCACTACGGCATCATCACCATAACCATTATATTTATTTTTATAATCCTTTTCTATGTAGATGGCGGCGTTTTCGCGCAGGGCCTCGCGCTGTTCCTGGCTGCGGTGAAAACCATAAACCAGTAATAAAGTACCATGCTCGGTGGCCCTTTTTTGCGGGGATGAGTTGCAGTGGATAGATATAAATAAGTTTCCGTTATTACTATTGGCTATGTCGGTACGTTTATGTAGTTCAATAAAAACGTCAGTACTGCGCGTCATAACCGTTTTTACCTCGGGCATTGCATCATTTACCAGGTCGCGCAGTTTTTTGGCAATGCTTAGCGCCACATTCTTTTCTTTTGAATAAGCGCCATGGGCACCGGGATCTTTACCACCATGCCCCGCATCAATAATTACCGTTTTAAATTTAAAGCGGCGGGAAGCCGGATTAGCGCTATCATCCTGTTGCCCAAAACAATTACTGCTGATAAATAAGCTGATAAAAACACCAAGGAAAGCAGGTATAAGAGTATTTTTTAGGCGGTTGGCAGGCATGCAGAATATAAATATATAAGTGTAGGTACGGTAAACATTTTATCTATAAAAGTTATTAGTTAAGATATTGTTTGGCGTACATGGTTTAAACGTACGATTAATTTAATTTCGCAAAGGTAGTATTAGTTAGCAAGTTAGCTTTGCATTGTTTCATAAATTGTTAAAATAATAGTAAATGATAAAAGCAAAACTATTTTCTTTGAGCCTTTAATTTTATATTTATAGCTTAAACATAACCCGCTAACTATAAGTTATTATGCAATTAAAGAAGCTGTTATTTACCCTTGTCACATCTGTTGCCTTTATTCAAATTGCTTACAGCCAAGAAAAAACACTGCCATACGGCGACAATGCCGCAGCAGGTAAATATTATGATGTACGGGGCATAAAACTATATGCCGAAACTTATGGCAGTGGCAAACCCCTGCTGCTGATCCATGGAAACGGTGATAAAATAAGCGCGTTTAAAAACAATATACCCTATTTTGCTAAAAAATATAAAGTGATAGCTGTTGACAGCCGTGCGCACGGCAAATCTGTCGATCCGCGCGACTCGTTAAGTTTTGAGATGATGGCCGATGATTTTGCCGGACTATTGGATGTAATGCACATCGATTCGGCCTACGTAATAGGCTGGAGTGATGGCGGCATCAACGCGCTTGAACTGGCCATGCGTTACCCTAAAAAAGTAATAAAGCTGGCCTCAACAGGTGCAAACCTCTGGCCCGACTCTACGGGGATAGTTCCGAAATATTGGAAAGGGGAACAGGTGCACTACAACAAAAACAAGAATACAGTTTGGAAAACTGCCAAAGAAAAAAACGACTGGAAGATCTTCCTGCTTGATTGGTTTCAGCCCAACATCAAACTTTCTGAACTAAAGAAAATCCAATGCCCATCGCTCATTATAGCCGGCGATCATGATGTGATCCCCACAGAACATACGGTTATTATATCGCAAAACATCCCCAAGGCATACCTGTGGATAGTACCCAACTCCGGCCATCCAACGCTCCAGGAACATAAGGATGAATTTAATAAACTGGTTGACGACTTTTTTGAACAGCCGTTTAATAAAAGGTAAAGGACTGAACTAAATAATTTGTTAAGGCTATAACCTGATATTAATAATTATTATTTAAGGTTATAGCCTTATTTCCGTTGTTAGGCGAAACCTAAACAGCCTTAATCTTTTCAAAAGTGAAGGGATACAACCTCGGTATACCTTCTCACGCCCCCCTCGCAGCAACTCATGACAGTCCATGACAGTTCCTGTATTACTATTCCCTAAATTAGCTTCACCAATTTAAACTAATTATTATATGCAAATTATTTTTGGAGTTTTTTTCCATTTTATCGGCGGTTTTGCCTCGGGGAGTTTTTACATTCCCTACAAAAAAATTAAGGGATGGGCCTGGGAAAGCTACTGGATAGTAGGCGGTATTTTCTCCTGGTTCATTGTACCCCCGCTGGCTGCATGGTTAACTATTCCGGGCTTTGCCGATATCATTAGCCATACCAGCACATCCGTTATCGGGTGGACATATTTGATGGGTTTACTTTGGGGCATCGGGGGGCTTACCTATGGTTTGGGGGTTCGCTATTTGGGGGTTTCGTTGGGCAGCACTATTATACTGGGTCTTTGTTCGGTATTTGGCGCGTTGATACCCTCGGTTTATTATGATTTTTTTCCTAAAACGGGCAAAGATACCTTTAGTATGCTGCTGCATAACCAATGGGGGCAAATGGTATTGTTAGGGATTTTGCTTTGCGTGGCGGGCATTGTTATCTGCGGCAAGGCCGGCATGATGAAAGAAAAAGAACTATCCGCCGATAAAACCATCGCCCAGGAAAATAAAGATTACCGGTTTGGCCTGGGTATCCTGGTTGCCATTGTATCGGGTATATTAAGCGCCTGTTTCAATTTCGGCATAGAGGCAGGTAAATCAATGGCCGATACGGCTAACCAGGTTTGGCAGGTTGCGCATCCAAACCAGGGTAACTTCCTGTTTCAAAACAATGTAACTTATATCATTATACTTTGGGGCGGGTTAACCACCAATTTCATCTGGTGTATGGTGCTAAATGCAAGCAACAAAACGTTTGGTAACTATACCGATAAAAAAACACCGCTGCTTAAAAACTACCTGTTTGCAGCATTGGCCGGCACTACATGGTTCCTACAGTTCTTTTTCTACGGCATGGGCGAAAGTAAAATGGGCAACGGCGCCAGTTCCTGGATCCTGCACATGGCTTTCATTATACTAATAGCCAATATGTGGGGCCTGGTGCTCAAAGAATGGAAAGGCGTAAGCAAAAAGGCCTTCGCAACCGTAATAACCGGCATAGCAGTAATCATATTATCGGTACTAGTAGTTGGTTACGGCAATTCCATTAAATAACTTATAAATTAAATAAATCATTAATTCTCTAACTCAATAATTCATTAATTAAACATATGTCTGTCAAAACAACACAATTTAAGCACGTAAGCTACCTGTGGGATGATGCCAAAGCTGCCGACCTTATAGGTGATGAAGTAGCATTATTAATATACCGATCCAACTTATTAGGTGCCGATCTTAGGCTTACAAACTACGGCGGTGGTAATACCTCCTGTAAAGTGACCTCCAAAGATCCGTTAACCGGCAGTGATGTTGAGGTAATGTGGATTAAAGGTTCGGGTGGCGATATAGGCACACTAAAGAAAAGCGGGTTGGCAGCCCTGTATGTAGAGCGCCTGCGGAGCCTCAAAAACGTTTACCGCGGTGTGGAGCATGAAGACGAAATGGTGGAATTGTTTAACCACTGTATTTATGACCTAGCCTCCAAAGCGCCGTCTATAGATACCCCCCTACATGGCTTTTTACCCTTTAAACACATCGACCACCTGCACCCCGATGCGGCTATAGCTATTGCGGCAGCTAAAGATGGCAAAAAAATAACCCAGGAATTGTTTAACGGCACCATCGGCTGGGTTGAGTGGAAAAAACCAGGCTTTGAGCTGGGCTTACAGCTAAAGCAATGTTTAGACGAAAATCCGGGCATCCGTGGTATCATGTTGGGCTCGCATGGTTTATTTACCTGGGGTGATACCGCTTACGAAAGCTATATGAACACGCTTGAAGTTATTGAGCGCTGTGCCGAATACCTGGAAGAAAACTATGGCAAAAAAGGCCCTGTTTTTGGCGGGCAAAAAATTGAAAGCCTTGATGAAGCTGGTCGCAAAAAGCAGGCTGCCGCCATTGCCCCTATTCTGCGTGGTTTCTGCTCCAGCCAAAAGCACATGATCGGTCATTTTACTGATGATGCCCGCGTGTTGGAATTTATTAACTCCAACGATCTTGATCGCCTGGCACCATTGGGTACCAGCTGCCCCGATCACTTTTTACGCACCAAGATCAGTCCGTTGGTATTGGATCTTGAACCGGGCGAGGATTTAAGTGATGTAAAAGCATTACAGGAACGCCTTACGCCGGCTTTTGAGGCTTACCGCCAGATGTATACCGATTATTACAATACCTGCAGGCATGATAACAGCCCGGCCATAAGAGATACCAATCCAGTGATCATCCTGTATCCGGGAGTTGGCTTGTTCTCGTTCTCCAAAGACAAACAAACCGCCCGTGTAGCCGCCGAGTTTTATACCAATGCCATCAACGTAATGAAGGGCGCCGAAGCAATATCAGAATACACCTCATTACCACGCCAGGAAGCATTTGATATTGAGTACTGGTTGCTTGAAGAGGCAAAATTACAGCGTATGCCAAAACCAAAGGCCCTATCTGGCAAAATAGCCCTCATTACAGGCAGCGCGGGTGGTATAGGCAAAGCCATAGCCAAAAAATTTGTTGACGAAGGTGCAGTTGTAATACTAAACGACATGAACACCGAACGTTTAGACAGCGCAGGCGAAGAATTTAAAAAGCTATACGGCAAAGATTCATACACCACCGCGATGCTTGATGTAACTAACAGCGAACAAATCAATGCCGCTTTAGAAACCGCCGCTTTGGCGTTTGGCGGGGTTGATATCGTTATCAACAATGCAGGCTTATCTATATCAAAATCAATTGCCGACCATACTGATAAAGATTGGGACCTGCTGTATGATGTATTGGTGAAAGGCCAGTTTTTTATAACCCAGGCAGCTGTTGCTGTGATGAAAAAGCAGGCCATCGGCGGCGATATCATCAATATAGTAAGCAAGAATGCCCTGGTTAGCGGACCAAACAATGCGGGTTATGGCTCGGCAAAAGCCGCGCAATTACATTTGAGTCGCTTAAATGCAGCTGAATTAGGCGCCGACAAAATCCGCGTGAACGTGGTAAATCCCGACGCGGTAATAAGTGACAGCAACATATGGGCCGGCGGATGGGCCGAAGGCCGTGCAAAAGCTTATGGCATTACCGTAGCCGAACTGCCTGCTTACTATGCCAAACGTACTTTACTGAACGAGATCATATTACCTGCGGATATTGCCGACGCCTGCTTTGCCTTCACCGGCGGGCTGCTCAACAAATCAACCGGCAACGTGTTGAATGTTGATGGCGGGGTAGCAATGGCTTTTGTGAGGTAAGAGCCCCCTCTAAATCTCCCCCTGAAGGGGGAGACTTAAAAAAGAGCATCTAAGACAGATAAAGTTTTAAAAGGCGCAGCCCTCAACGATACCGCTAAAAAAGCAGGTTCATTGAGTTAAACTTCGCATGTCTGAAATAGCAAATAAACCTCCTCTGAAAACGGGAGAATTGAACTGTCCTTTTTAAGCCCTCCCCTTCAGGGGAGGGTTTGGGTGGGGCTTAACCAATATAACAATGCAATTAGAGAAGARCATAATCGAAGAATATAACCATCAGCACAAAGCAGCGCACCAGCGTAAGTTTGATTTTGTTGCGGCTGATGTAAACGGATTGGATACCATCCTAAAAAAGTTAATTGATTTTAACATAGCCATACCAAGCTGGGCTTTGGGTACAGGGGGCACCCGTTTTGGTCGTTTTTCTGGTGGTGGCGAGCCGCGTAGTTTGGAAGAAAAAATTGAAGATGTGGGCCTGATCCACGCTTTAAACAGGAGCAGTAACTCCATTTCCCTGCACATTCCATGGGATATCCCAAAAAATGCTGCCGATATTAAGGCGCATGCCGCCCACTTAGGTTTGCATTTTGACGCGGTTAACTCCAACACCTTCCAGGACCAGACATCGCAGGAACTGAGCTACAAATATGGCTCATTGCACCATGTAGATAAGGCTGTACGCAAACAGGCTATCGCCCACAATATCGAGGTTATAAAATACGGTGTTGAGCTGGATTCAAAAGCATTGTCTGTTTGGTTATCCGATGGATCAAACTTCCCAGGGCAGTTAAATATGCGCGGTGCTTTTGAGCGCACGCTGGAAAGCCTGCAGGAAATTTATGATGCCTTACCTGCCGATTGGAAAGTTTGGGTGGAATATAAACCTTATGAGCCCAATTTTTATTCGACTACGATAGGCGACTGGGGGCAATCATACCTCCTTTCTTCAAAATTGGGTAATAAGGCACAAACACTGGTTGATCTTGGTCACCATTTACAGGGTGCCAATATCGAGCAAATTGTATCTCTATTGCTGATGGAAGGCAAGCTGGCGGGTTTCCACTTTAATGACTCCAAATATGGCGACGATGATTTGACCGTTGGCAGTATCAACCCATATCAATTATTCCTGATATTTAACGAACTTGTAGAGGGCATGGATGCCCGCGGCATGAACCACGCCACGGCTATCGGCTGGATGATAGATGCATCGCACAACATAAAAGACCCTATTGAGGATTTAATCCAGTCGGTAGAAGCCATTAAAATAGCCTACGCGCAGGCATTATTGATTGATGCGACGGCTTTAAAGCAGGCCCAGCAGGATAATGATGTGGTACAGGCCCAGGAAATTTTACAGCATGCCTACCGTACAGATGTTCGATCATTACTGGCAGAGGCACGTTTACGTGCAGGCGGCGCATTAGATCCGCTGGCATTGTACAGGCAGCAGGCGGTACGTAACCAATTGATAAAAGAACGCGGAGCTAAAGCAGTATCAACCGGATTATAATATGGCGCAAATACCCGTTATAGCTGTTTTTGATGTGGGTAAAACCAATAAGAAGCTATTCCTGTTTGATGAAAACTATAAGATAGTTTTTGAACGGACGGCCCGCTTCATGGAAACCCACGACGAGGATGGCGACCCATGCGAAAACCTCGACAGCCTGCGTTTATCCGTATTTGATTCGCTGCGCGAGATCTTTAAGCATAAAGAGTTTGATTTAAAGGCCGTCAATTTCTCTACCTATGGGGCAAGTTTTGTTTATGTAGATGAAGATGGCAGGCCCTTAACCCCATTGTATAATTATCTTAAACCATATCCACCAGAGTTAGGCAGGCAGTTTTACGAAACCTATGGCGATGAAGCCCGATTTGCCCGCGAAACTGCCTCGCCTGTTTTGGGTAACCTCAACTCAGGTCTTCAATTGTATCGGCTTAAATACCAGCAGCCCGAAGTTTTCAAAAAACTTAAATACGCCCTGCACCTGCCGCAATACATGAGCTACCTGCTCAGCGGCCAGATGGTTACCGATCTAACCAGCATAGGCTGCCATACTGCTCTGTGGGATTTTGGGAGCAACAATTATCATCATTGGGTTAATGACGAAGGCATATTGCCCAAAATGGCGCCCTTAAAACCTGCCGACAGCGTGCTGCCTTCTGTATTTCCGGGCAGTACTTTTTGTGTGGGAGTTGGCTTGCATGATAGTTCGGCGGCGCTTATCCCCTACCTGGTGAGCTTTAATATGCCCTTTGTGCTCATATCTACCGGCACATGGTCTATCAGCTTAAACCCTTTTAATCAAACGCCACTTACTACCGATGAGCTGAAGAACGATTGCCTTAACTACCTGCAATACAAAGGCAGCCCGGTTAAAGCATCGCGGCTTTTCACCGGCTACGAATACGAGCAGCAGGTAAAACGTATTGCTGCCCACTTTAACCAGGACGAGATAAGTTACCGCACCCTCAATTACGATCCGGCAATAGCTGCAAAGCTCAATACACAAACTACACTACACAGCCAAAAACAGGAAGGAGAATTACAAAAATCTGTTTTTGAACAGCGCAATCTAAGTGACTTTAGTACTGATATTGAAGCTTACCATCAATTGATGATAGATATAGTTAACCAACAAACCATATCAACCAATTATGTGCTACAAGGATGCAAAGTACAAAGGATTTTTGTTGACGGTGGGTTTAGTAAAAACAGTGTGTTTATGCACCTACTGGCACTTGCATTTCCGCAGTTAGAGGTTTATGCGGCTTCAATGGCACAGGCTACGGCTGTAGGCACCGCACTGGCCATTCACCAATGCTGGAATAGTAAAGCGCTGCCGCATGATTTGATTGAGTTGAAGTATTATTCGGGGGTGCAAAATGAGGTGGTGTGATCTGCTCATTGTCATTGATATAAAGGCATGGAGCAATCGCAAACTGTGCATACAAGTTCGCTATGCTTTTCTTACATAATTACTTCGTAAGTCTGGGATTCTACAAGTTGTCATGGGTACACAAGGCACATGATTGCCATGCTGCACTCCATGACATTTTTTGATTAAATCCCTTTTACCAAACCCACAATATCTCCAACAACTCCGGTATCCTTAATGATTCGATCATGTCCGGGACCGGTATATTCATGTGTAATAACCTCAGGATTAACGCTCAAAAATTCCTGGAGGTAATCATAAGGCGAAACTTTATCGTCCTTATCAAAAGCCAGCCAATGCTTTAATGCGGCATCGCCTATATATTTATCATTAATGTCAAAATAAGACGCATCCATTCCAAACAGTTCTTCAAAGCTTTCAAAAAACTTATTCTGTGCCAATACAGGTACTTCTGCAGCATCCATGGTGGCTATAAAGTTTTGTTTAAGCTTAATAAGCGGCGCAATACTAATCTGCAATGCAGGCTTAATACCGGTTTCGTTAATGGCAATTACATTAGCCATGGCCCCAAGCGAATGCCCAATCATTATATCAGGAGCACCATATGTTTTAATAACCTCTTCGGCAGCTTTTGAAAAAAGTATCAGATTGGATAGCTCTCCTTCAGAACTGCCATTACCCGGCGCATCAAAAGCAATAATCTGCAAATCTTCAACGGTTTTTAAAGCTGCTATCATTTCATCAAAATCCATTGCTTTTGAACCCCATCCATGTGTAATAAGTACTTTTTTACTGCCATCCCCCCATATAAAACCGTTAAATTTTAATGCCGACCTGCTAAAATGAGGATCATAAACCTCAAGGCTAAACTTAGTGGCTTCATCCAGCAAAGTTTGTTGCTGCAACCTTGCCTGCATTTTTGGCGGATAGCAGATGAGCTGCCAAAGCATATCGGTAATATCCTGATTTTCTTTGTTCTCTAATGCCAGGATATGCTGGTGCAACAATTTTAGTTTCTTCATGAAGCGGGTAGTATGTTAGGGAGGCTAAGGTAGGGAAGTATCGTTATATTAAAAAATTGTCATGCAGGGCATCGCAAAGAATCTATGCGTGACCTATGCAAGTAGGATTTGTATGGCGTACAATAGATGCTTCACTTGGACAGCATGACAAAAAAATCAAAAACCACCTCCTTTGGAAAGGGTTTGGGTGAGGCTACCTACCCAACCACAACAAAGCATTTATAAGTAACTGGTTCTGCGTGTCGTTATCAAATGTTTGGGATAATGACTTGTCTGTTCCGCCATCATAGTCAATATCATTGTGGCCCATGTTAAAATAAACCATACGATATTTTTTATTGGTCCATACTACAGGATAGTAACCACTGTGCCAGACTTCATGCGGCTTTGGCCCGGTACCCAACGGAAAACTGGTTGAGTCGATAGATAATAAGATATCAATATCCGGATTTTTACGCAGGTCATGCTCCCATCGGTACCACTCGTTTGGCTGTGTTTTGAAGGTTGCTGGCAAACCTTTGGTTACGGGATGTTTGGCATCCGCTACCCGTAAAATAGCCGATGTAGGGTGCCAGGTATTACTTACATACTGACCCGATCCCAGGAACTCATTATGGTACCAGTCCCAATTTTGCGGATAATCCGACGGCGTAAGCGCGAATGCAGAGAAATGGAAGCCCATCCAGGCGCCGCCATTTTTCATGTATTGCTCAAATGCAGCCCGTTGTGCAGGATTATCCGGCCGGGTATCTAAAAACAGCACCACCTGGTATTTGGCCAAAAAATGCAGATTCATGTTGCTCCAGTTATTGGTAGAATCGTAGGTGAAATTGTATTTTTTGCCCATCTCCGGGAAACGCTTATTAGCTTCGTGCACAAAACTGATATGCGCCCTATCATTACGACCGGTGTAAAAGGCTATCACTTTAAAAGGTTTTTTGTTTTGTGCAGCGGCAGTGTAAAAGTTTAAACAAATTATACAAAACACAATTACCGGCGCTGTAATTTTTGAAATGCGGGTGGTCATGGTTATTGGTTGCTGATTGTTGTGTAAAACTAAACCATTTTAATTTAATGTGGGATGTGGGATGAGCGGTAAAGGTCCATAGACCATTGTCCATAGCCAAAATCATCGTAGTAAACCAAAAAAACACACCAATCGGTGAAATCATAATCAATCGGCGAAATCCATTTAAAAAAAACAGCCGCTGCATTACGGCAAACGGCTGCTCCTAAGTTACTGTCCCTGATTACATAACTTATTATTCAAAAGTATAGCAGCAGAATTATAATAATGCAAGGGATATTACTGAATTATCATTCGGGATTTACTTGTTTTATATTGAGGATTGTACGCGCCAGGTTACTCCTACTATAAAAACTACAAGCCTATTATTTATTGATTTTAAACCATATATATCCAAATGAAAATGCCCGGTTCAAAGCACCGGGCATAAGTATTAAATATAGGTACATAAATTGGGTGCGAATAGATAAGCCATATCACAGGCTTTTTTTCACTGCCTTAGAGTGAATATCCTTAAGCAGCAGAGATGTTATTGACTTTTTGCTGCTTTTGATTGTACCAGATGCCAATTGTACAAATAGCTATACTCAGCAACAAAAAAAACTCAATGTAAATATGGATAAAAGGGATGCCTTTCCAGGTAGATACAAACATCGAAGAAAGATCTGGCAGCAGTAAACCTAATAAAGGGAAGCCGGCGAATATTCTGAAAATTTTTAACTCTTCCATATTTAATCATTTAATAAGCACAATCTACAACTTCAGAGAGTAAAAAGCAAATATTATAAGCAAAAAGAAAGTATTATTTTCTTTACGATTAAATTAATGCAAAAAAACTTTAGTTGGGTATATTATAAATAAGCTATAAACCTAAGTGATCTTCARTGCCTTTGCCTATTTGCTGCAACGGTATTTGATGATCACCAAAACGGTGTTCAATAACCTCCCAACCACGAAAACTTGTTTTGGTGATGATATGAAACGAGGAGTGGTTAAAAACATTATAGGTAGCTTTACCCGTTGTTGCCCTGATAATCTTATATGTTTTTTGATTAACTGCTAACTCAAAAGATTCCATAATAATGTTTGCACAAACATATATGGTAATATACTTATAAGCAAGCACTAAACTACCCGTATTTTAACCCATTGTAAACCCGGTGTTTTAACGGATACAAAACCGGTAAATTAAAAAGGCATAGCCCTAACCAGCTCAAGCATATTTTGGCGTACTGCCGGGTCGTTATCTATAATTTGCTCCAGTTCGGTATCTGATGCTACATATACAATTACAAAATTGCGACCCTGGTTCCAAAAGTCGCCGCGTAATAATACTTTACCTATTTTTTTAAGATTTTCATAATAGCTAACGCGCTCGGCAATACAGGGTTCACTATAGTTAGTTTCTTTTTCTTCAAAAAACAGCATCACATGATGCGGATTTTTATAGGCTGATGCTGGTATCATAACAGGATGATTATGTATTTAATACTTAATTAGTTATTGCAGGTTACCTCGGTAAGTATATTACCCGGTGCATTAAAATAAAAACCATAACCACCACGCATATTTGCAGGGGCTTGTTCGGCAGCAAAGCCACCGGCTAAAAGGCGGTTATATACATCGGTAACATCCTGGCGGCTCTCAAGCAGGAAACCAACGTGAAATGCATCCGGGAAAGTACCGTTGCCATTGCGGTTAAAATTATTAGCCATTAGTACAAGGGTAAAACCATCGGTACCCTGTAATATGGCAATTAAGTTATCGCCCTTTTTTTCGGTACATTTAAAATTAAAGTACTGTTCAAAAAAACTGCTGCTGGCCGCAACATCGCTTACCGGCAGGTTGATATGGTTTAATTTCATAATTATATATCTTTAATAAATAAAAGTTTGAATTTATAAATTCAATTTTTTAAGGTTTTAGTGCTTTTATAACCAATTGCAGGGCTTGCATCATCAGGTCGTCATTCAATTCAAAGTTTCCGTTTGCATAACTGCGGCCCTGGTAGTGAAATTTTATAAGCTGGTACAAGGGCGCAAAGGCTATTGACCAATATACTTCAAAAGGCAATTGAATTAATTGATTTTTCTCCATGGCATTTTGCACAAATGGCCCCAATATCGACCCAAAATTGTTGGTAAGCATTTTACTTACCTCTTCGTAATAATGGGTGTATCGCATAATCTCAATAAATTCCATTTCCAGCGGGAAACTTATAAAGTATGTCATTCGGTTACGCCATTGCATTTTCAGCCCATCGGCAAAGTCCATTTCGGGTGAAAAATTTTTAAAGCTATATTCCATCATTTTATTTGCCACTTCTATACACAATTTAATGATCAGGTCGTCCTTATCCTTATAATATATATAAATGGTAGCCGGCGAAACACCAGCGGCTTTCGCCAGCTTGTTAACGCCAAATCCGTCCAGCCCTTGCGCTGCTATCATTTCAATGGCTTTTTGGCGTATAAGCAGCTCTTTATTTTCGTCGCGTGGTCGCATAGTACAAATATAAGTGAGCGTTCGCTTATTTAAAAATAAATTTTGCTTTTATTTTTTCGCCACGGGTTATTGGTCTTAATACCTCTTCTTCAAAACCAGTTGCACTTAAATTTTGATACAACTTTTATTAACCGGCAACCAGATTTACTAAAGATTCTTTTCCCTTTTTAGGCCGATAAAAAAAGTAACCAAAAAGAAAACAAAGCAACCTTAAATTTGTATTATAGTTAATTTTGATTTTTTATATAAATTATAACAAAATAATACCTACCTTAGCATAATCATACTAAATGTTAATAATTATGGAAAAATTAATAATATTGAGAATGTTTTTCTGCTTCCCTTTATTTGGGTTGCTGCTTCCGGATGCCGGAATTTTCCTTTCAAGCAATTCGGGGAGAATTCCCCCAATCCGTCTTGGCATTGAAATTGGATTAATCCTATGCATTTTGATTTGTACTGCTGCTATTACTTATGGCAAAAAACGTAATCAAATTATGCAGGACAAAGAAAACGGGGCATCATATTCGTAGTAGGCAACATCTTTACTTAAACTCTCCGGCCCTACTTAATTGATGATGTTTGATGCAAATGGGGCTATTATGCCCCAAATTTCTACTGCCACTTTTTTCAATTTGCATTATAACGTATATTAGGGTGCCTTTCCTTTCGGTATGGCCTTTGCTATAGCAGTATTGGTTTTTTATTGATATTGATCAACCGCTATTTCATAAATGAAAAAAATCTTATTCCTTATACTTTTTCCACTATCTACCTTTGCCCAAACAGCAAGTACCTATATTCAAAACGGAAATGCAAAGGCCACTATAAATGATTACAGGGGTRCTATCGAAAACTTTACCCGGGCCATTCAGTTAAATGACAAAAACAGCGATGCATACTTTTATCGTGCAAATGCCAATGGAAACCTGAAAGATTATAAAGCGGCTATAGCGGATTATTCCAAAACATTATCGCTTAAACCCGATTTCACTACCGCCTACTACTATAAAGCCAACGCCGAAAGCAGCATACAGGATTACCAGGCGGCCATTACCGATTTTAACCATGCCATTGCACTCGGCCCGAAAACTGGCGAGATGTACCTGTACCGCGGTAACGCAAAATCAAATTTGAACGATAATGCAGGCGCAATTTCCGATTTTACCCTTGCCTTACAATTTGCGCCTGATAATGCCGAAATTTATGAATATCGCGGGCTTGCCAAAAATAACAGGGGTAATTATGCCGCAGCTATCGATGATTACAACATTGCTATCAAGCTAAATCCGCAAAAACCGGCAGTTTACCAGTACCGTGCAGGTTCAAAAGCCAGCATGGGCGATAAGGAAGGGGCTATAGTCGACTATACTACAGCAATTACCATGAATCCGCAAAATGCCGAAGCTTATCTTTATCGCGGAAATGCCAGGGCTGATATCCATGACTACAAGGGAGCGGTTGATGATTATAAAAAAGCAGCATCCTTAAATGCCAGGCTTAAAAATGTATTCTTATACCTTGCCAATGCCGAAAACAATATGGGCGATAGTCCTGCCGCACTCGATTATTTTAATAAATTAATTAATCAGCACCCGCAACTTAGCGAACCGTACCTTTATCGTGGCCTGGTTGAAAGCAATATGAGGGAGTATGATAAAGCAACGGCAGATTTTAATAAATCAATATCGCTTGGTAACAAAACTTCAGAAGCTTACCAAAGCCGCTCCTATGCAAAACTCTCAATGAAGGATGCTCCCGGAGCTAAGCTTGATGCAGATACTGCTATTTCTTTGAATCCTAAAAGTTTAAATGCATATATAGGTCGCAGCAAGGCAAAACTGGCCATGAAGGATACAACCGGCGTAATGGCCGATCTGGCTTTGGCTATAGCAATCAACAATAAAAGCGACGAAGCCTATTTAGTACGCGGCGATACCCATCGTGACCTTGGCGATATGACAGCCGCTATTAACGATTATACCAAAGCCATACAAATAAATCCCTATTATACCTATGCTTACTTAAACCGCGCTATAGAAAGAGATAAAATGAATAATAAGGCGGGTGCAGTAGGTGATTTTGAAAAACTGATATCTATTGCCCCTAAAAAAGAGGAAGCATATATCCGTTTAGGTAAAGTGGATAATTTTTATAAATACACAACAAACGGTGTGCAGTTATTTACCGCAGCCATAGCGTTAAACCCGGCTAACTCAAATTTTTATCTTTATCGCGGCGAGGCGAAAGCCAATGCTGGTGATACCAAAGGCGCCATGGCCGATTATGATACAGGTTTAATTAAAGACCCTAAAAATACTGCTATATTATTAAAACGAGGATTACTCAAAGTTGGAAATGATGATTATACAGGGGCCCTGGCCGATTATAATGCGTTTATTAAGATCGATTCAGTATCGGATGTTTCAGCATTAGCTTACCAAAACAGGGGTTATTTATTATCAAAACAAGGAAATTATAAAGCTGCTATGCAAGATTTGGATAAGGCCGTTTCTATTTTCTCAAATGATGAAACCTTTTTATTCAGGGGTGATGTTAAACTGGCTTTAAAGGATTACGCAGGTGCGGCGGATGACTACCATAACGCTATTTACCTTAACCCAACTTATGCAAGAGCTTTGGCACACAGTGGCATTGCCAAAAGCTATTTGAGTGATGTACAAGGCCTTACTGATGATTTTGCAGCTGCCCTAAAAGCCGATCCTAACAGCGCGGATACTTATATTGACCGTGGCGCTGCAAAACTAAACCTGAAAGATGCAGCCGGCGCTGTTGCCGATTGTAACCTGGCGTTAAAGCTTAGTTTAAAAAACTCAAGGGCCTATTTACAGCGGGGACTTGCCAAAATAGCGCTTAACGACAAAGCCGGCGCCTGTGCCGATATGAACAAAGCTGTTGAACTGGGCTCAAAAGAAGCCCCCGCTTCTATTGCAAAATATTGCAAATAGGAGTTTCAGACAAAGGACAAAGGATTTTCGGATAAAGGACATAGAAAAGAATATTGCAAAAAAGGAGGTCTGGCTTGTTACGAGCCAGACCTCTTTTTTTTGCAATATTTAATCTTTTGTCTGACAGTCCTTCGTCCAAAAATCCTTTGTCTGAAAATCCGAAAATCAATCAAACTGCTTTCCTGTCGCCGCCGCTCTGTAATTGTGCCTTAAGTTCTTTAAGTTCCATTTCATAGGCGCGCATGCGGGCCTGCAAAATATCTACTTCGGTACGCATCATTTGTATTTCTGTTATCAGCTTGGCCGACTCGGGTTTGTTGATCTTTTTTTCGCCGCTGCCAAGGATAAGCCACTCTGGTGAATATTTGAGCTGGAAGCAAAGTTTACGGATAAGATAATAACTGATGTCCTGCTTTTTATTAATCACCTTGCTAATAAAACCCTGATCAACACCGATAGCACCGGCCAAACCCAACTGGCCTCCGTGCTCCTGCACAATTACTTTTAACCGTTTTATTATTGCTTCATCAGACATATGTGGCTGCAATAATAATCATTTTGTTTAATTGTTTATTGGTTCACTTGCTCATTAGTTCATTAATGCCAATTGATATATTATATCAATAATCTACCAAGCCCCGAAACCTGATTAAGCTATTTTTCCGGGCTTTATTAAATCAGAAATGCTCAAACAGTCATTATCAAACACGGAAATCCTGTTCCAATAACCTAATTAATCCCCGATGATGAATAAATTACTTTTGTACGGCCTCTGCCTTGCGCAGTAATTCGTTAAGGTGTTTGTTGAAAATGTCGATGCTGATACGGCCGGCTTTATAATCGGCTGTTGATTTATGAAATTGCTGTTCTATGTTCGCGTCAGCATTACTGAGTACTTTATTCAATTTATCTAATTTTTGCCCCATGCTTTGCATCATCAGTAATGGTTCAACATCACGGGTCTTACTTAGTGTTTTTTTTACTTTATTACGCTGCTGTTTATCAAAGTGTAATATCAAAAACACCGCAACCGATCCAATAACTACAAAAAAATAAAAAGAGTCCATAAAATTAACTTAAAGTTGTTTACAGTATCGTTTATTACGACGCTTGTTGATGATAGGTTACAGCTATTTTTAAACATAACCATCAATACAGTTACCTAAAACATCAATACAGTTACCTAAAATTAACACTGCATCTGCCTTTTTGATAAAGTCGACAGCGATCTTCCTGCTCACCACATTGTAATTTATACTTTTGCACTTTTAAATTCCGGTTTAAAAAGCGGTACTTTGTGGTACATTAATTGGCATGCAAAACCAAACACCGCTTTAAAACACATTTAATATTATGAAACCAGGAGACAAGGTAATTTGCATTAACGACAAGATAGATCCGGAAAAAAGCGAAGAAATACGACGCGACTTTGAGATCTGGATCACGAGGGATAAGGAATACACCATCCGCGAGATATTAGATAACAATGGCATTGTTACCGGGGTATTATTAGATGAAGTGCACAATTTCCCTAAGTTTTTTAAACTAATTAACCGTTTCCAGGAACCGGCGTTTGCTCAATGGCGTTTCCGCAAGCTTAATTATGCCAGCCAACCTGCAGAAGCCATAAGCGAAGTAGAAGAACTGGTGGAACAACTGGAGCAGGAAAAACAGCAGGTAAAGGTAAAGTAGACTATCTTTTTCCTGCAAAGACGTAAGCTTAACCGTATTTCTTTCTTTGCAACTTCAGGATCTTTACATGAAATGCTTTAAACTGCAACCTTTGTTTGGTTAAAATAAGTTAAACACTTGCACAAACAATTTCGGCACCGGATATTTATACAATTATAAACCCGATGCCGAAATGAAAAAATCTCCTGCCTTAATCCTGTTTTCAATTTTTATAGCTGCAATATCAGCTTGTAATAGTCCGTCAAAAAGCCCTTCATCCGATCCCATAAAATTGCAAAGCAATGGTGTTAATGTTGCTTATACTGATAGCGGCAAAGGCGATACTACTCTCCTGTTTGTACACGGATGGTGTATTAACAAAAGCTATTTTACAGACCAGGTTGATGCCTTTGGTAAAAGATACCGGGTAGTTACTATTGACCTGCCAGGCTTTGGAAATTCGGGTAAAAACCGAACTTCATGGACCGTTGCTGACTTTGGGAAAGACGTTACCGCCGTAATTACCCAATTGAATTTACAGCATGTAATTCTCATTGGCCATTCCATGTCGGGCGCTATTGTGGTACAGGTTAAATTAGATGCGCCGGATAAAGTTATCGGACTTGTGGGTATCGATAATTTTAAAGAATATAGTACAGAACCCGAAAGCCCGCAATCAAAAACAGAATTTGCGGCAGTTATAACCTCGCTTAAAAAGGATTTTAAAAAAGTAGTTTCCGGCTATTTTATTAAATACCTGTTTTACAAAACTACAGACACCGCCCTGCGTAAACGCATACTTAATGATGTTACCCATACCGATAGCACTATTGCTATTGCCTGTATAGAAGATAACAACAGCTTTAACACGGCAGCGAAACTAAAAGAGGCCAAAATGAAAATTCACCTTATCAATAGCGATAATACGCCTAATGATACCACCGGTTTTATTAAAAATGGCATCCCCTATCAACTATTGGTTGTTCATACCACCGGCCACTTCCCCATGGCCGAAAAACCAAAGGAGTTTAATGAGCTTTTGCAAAAAGCAATTGATGATATGAAAAAGTAATTAACAGATAGATAGCTATGACCGAACATGTTTCGGTAGGATTTGAAGGTTGAATTTAATATGCATAAAATGCCATTTAGCATACATCATTCATAACTTCCGGCTGCCTCAGTTTCTACAAGCTGGGTAAGTATAGCTTTTAAGGTAGCCTCACGAGCCCATTGCTGCTCTACATTTGATGCATCTTCCTGGTACCATTTAAGGGGAGTATTTATTTCGATACGTGCTCTGTAAACAAAATTTTTGGTTGGATGCATTTTACTCCCCTCATAGCTGTTAAGATTTTCGCCTTTAATTATTTTGGCAAACTCGCGTGCTTTGATATCCAGTTGCAGGCATTCATCAAGCGAATTTTTAAAATCCTGTTTGTCCTCCAGCCAAAGTGTGAGGATTTCATCGTTAAGGTCGTGGTCTGCAATAGCTATCCGGCTGTAATCATAATCAACAGAGATAATCATCCACCAAAGCTGGTCTTTTAATTTTTGTGCGATTTTCATTTTATTAGTTTTCTAGTTTATTTGTTCATCGGTTTATTGGCCTCAACAAGGGGCAATCCTTTAACCGCCTGCGTACCGGCAAAGCTTACCTAAAAGCGGGCATCCAGCCCGGGAGGTACTTTTGTATTGCAACAATCTCTTTATCAAGCTTTTTGCAGGCGGCCTGGTAAGCATAGTAGCGCAAAAGTGGCTCATGCTGGCTGGCATCATCATTGGCCATACATGAATATTGGGCACTGTTAGTTTCTTCCTGTTGAATGGCTGAGTAAGCTATATGCATTTTTTTATGTAATTAGTTAAAGCGTTTTTCTTTATTCTTGTATACAGTATCTCTGTATTAATTTTCTTTAAATTCTATGTAATAAAATTTGTTTTTTACTAAATTTGCATTACTTTAGTAAATCCCAACAGGACAAATATAAAGAATAATCTTTATAATAATCAAGAAAAATCTTTAATTAATTATTATCATGGATAATGCATCAAAACCCGGTAAAATCAAAACCATCCGCCCGGAAACCCTGGAGTTTATTATTCTTTATAACCAACTCAGGGGGAAGGCTTTTACGGGTAACGCACAACTTGCCGAGGTGCTGGG
Source organism: Mucilaginibacter sp. P5_A6 (assembly GCF_056400585.1). Classification (NCBI taxonomy): domain Bacteria; kingdom Pseudomonadati; phylum Bacteroidota; class Sphingobacteriia; order Sphingobacteriales; family Sphingobacteriaceae; genus Mucilaginibacter; species Mucilaginibacter sp. P5_A6. The sequence goes on from NZ_JBFUKZ010000022.1 coordinate 71,098, forward strand.
TTTTAATTCACCCAGTTCTATTACCGAAATTGTAAAAAGCAGGCAAAATATCGATCCGGAAAAATTCAGAACTTTTAAAGAAAAATATAAAGATTTTTTACACGCTAAAAAAAACACAACAAATCAAGAAAATAATACAGTAAATAAAGCAGAGGAGGGGATTCCGATGTTCGAAATTATAGCCACCGCATCGGGTGTAGAAGTGTATAATGATATAAATGATTCGCACCCGGTTGGGCGTATGAACTTTCCGGGTATTGAAGATTGCGATTTTGCCTTACCTGTTTGGGGGCACTCGATGTACCCTTACCTGGAGAATGGCTGTTGGGTAGCCCTAAAGATCATCCACGATAAAAAGATATTGCCCGGGGAAGTTTATTATATTGAATGGGGCGATTACCGCATGTACAAACGCCTGCTTGCCGGCGATAGCCCGGATGAAGTAATAGCACACTCCGATAACACTACCGAAATGGTTGGCAACCGCCTTAAGTATGCCCCCTTCCCTATTAATGTAGCCGACATAAAAAAACTTTGCCTGGTTAAGGATATCCATAAAAAACACAACCATTAGTCCCCACTCCTCTAAAGGGGAGTTTCTTTGATTAGCATAAAAATAGCGTTTCCATCCAATTACTCCTCCCTAAGGGGGCCGGATGGATTCTCTATTCTGAATATCATACAATCTATATCTGTTTTTAAGCTCTCAATAAGCTCTTCTAATTCGGTTTTTGATAAATCATCCCTAAAGTCGCGCTGCCTGGTGTTATTGATATATTGCAAATAGGTGCCGATCATGAGGTTATGTTTTTTATTAAGGCGATCGCCATCATATGCAATCATTTTAAACAAATGGTCAAGGTGCGCGTAATAATTGCGCTTAGTCAGGCTTTCAATATCAACCGATTCCCCCTTAATTTTCCTCAAAAATTCGTCGGGGCTCATAATTTATTATTTATGTTAAAAATTTGCTGCATATACACCTACGTAAATATATGAACAATAGGAAAAAACACCCACTATTTGCAAGCTATTTTATAATAATTACAAATACTATCGGTTGAAGAAATAAATAATCCTAAAAATTATAAAGTATCTTAATATTTAAAACACCTTAATTATTTTTGTTGTTACTAATAAATATTCACAACATATGGCAATCAACGTTCTACACTTCGTTACCCGCCAGCTAAGCGTTGGCAATACGCTACAGAATATTGTTTTTTACGCAATGTTGTTATTTTTATTTTGCTTAATAATTGCACAACTTCAAACAAAACATAAGCATTCAAAACAACGTTCAATCGCCAAATAAGCTTTATTCTGTTTTGCAAATTGTACCCGCTGTTTTAGGCAATAAGATCACGGTGAACATTATCAGCACTAATAAAATAGCTCAGCAACCCTCATTTGCCTGATATTTATTAACATTTTGCCATTTTATTAACAATGCATTAAATTTTTACAGTCAATATCCTTATATTTAGTACAACCAAATGCCGCAGCCAACTCGCACACTGCGCCTAAATTATAAACGCTGAGAAAGAAATAAGATGGAACCTGTAATGACGCTTGTAATTGCCGCAATTGTTGCCGCTATACTTTTAGTTATGTTTAATAAACAGCAAGCAAACAAGGTAAGTAATAACCTGTACGCCGATGATGTGCAGCAACTTTACCTGCTTACTGCAGCAGAGTATAAAATTAATGCCTTAGAAAAGCTGCAACAACTAAACATTGACCATGAGTTGGCCAAATTAACCGCCGCATTCAAAAGCGGGGAGATCCAGTTAAAAGAACTTAATAAAGGGCTCGACTATTTATTAAATGAATTTAATATACCAGACCTTGCCCAGGCCTGTTAAATCTCATGTATTAAATCACCCGGCAGCTTTGTAAAGCTGCTTGGTTTAGTTTAAGGTAAAACCTGCCACTGCGAGGTACAAAGCAATCTCTACATAGGCAGAACAGGCCTGTAGAGCCCCTCTGTACAGTTTAATGGTTGCCTAGCGAAGGCTATGACGGTCTGTTTATCATTTTAAACAGCTTCGGGTAAATTTCCAGCCAACGTTAAAAACCCAATTCCCGGGCATAAAAAAAGCCGGGCATGCCGGCTTATACTTAAAGAATAATAATTTTTTATTCGTTGTTAGTTACGTCTGAAACCGCCTTTGCCACCGCCGCTGTTACCACCGCCGTTAAACCCAGGACCTTTATCTTCGGCTATGTTAACCGTTATCCTGCGTCCGTAATAACTTGCACCATTCATGCACCTAATCGCCTCTTTCGCTTCGTTATCGTTCACCATCTCCACAAACCCAAAACCCTTACTCTCTTTTGTTTCGCGGTCTTTAATGATCCTGAGCGATTTTACCGGCCCAAAGTCACCAAAAACAGCTGTTAATTCGGCCTCATCTACTTCTAAAGGAAGCCCTGCAATAAATACTTTCATCAATGTCTTTAAAATTTGGATAAAGGTACAAAAAATTGGGGGCATTTTAGCAGCCGCCGGAGTAAATAGACCGGTTGCAACGGATTTTTTACCTTTAAATTACGCAATGGGTTTTGGCTTATAAAGCAGGTTAACTGCCAATATGTAAAGGCATTTTTATTTAAGCTGAAGCTCAAAACTACCTTCAACCCTGTAAAACGGAGAGTTTTCTTTATCGTCTTTAGCTAAAAAAGTAAAGAAGCTTCCTTTAGCTATCGTGTTATCCTTATTGTATTTATCCAAAGTTATTTTCCCCGATTCGTCCTTTCCAACAAACTGGGTTAAAGTGTACTGCAGTAAAGGTTTTTTTTCGTCAACCGTAAAAAGAAACTGGCTTCCGGCTACCTTGCTGTTAATATTGGCAGATGCAAACCCTTCGGAGCTTATTCCAAAACTCATGGTATGCGCCTTATTAATGGCGGTAATTCCAAAATACTTATTATCGCCATTGTGCACATTGATAAAAGCTATTGAATCTGTTGAAGCATCAAATGTATAGGTCGAATCTTCAATAGTTACTTTCAATATACCTTTCCCGGCTAAGAAGTTTCCGGGAGCATTTTTAATACTTAATGATGCACTATCGGCGACAGTGGCGGTTTTAGCAGTTTCCATACCTTTCACACTCTCATCTTTCTGACAGGACGAAACCATCACCGAAATGAGCAAAATGAATGAAATGAACCACTTAGTAAACCTTATACTGTTCATATAGTATATTGTATGGCTAAAGCTAATAATAAAAACTTTAAAAATTTATCAACACAATAAATTTAATAAACATTTAACACTTTTTAACCACTGTGGATAAATACAGCCGAAATATTACTGTTAGGTTATATTTCACAACAACAGTAAATGAGGTTAAAGAAAATACTAAAAATTTGATTTCGCGCAAAGACGCCAGGACGCTAAGAAAAAACTTGCAAATCAATTGCGTCTCTGCGTCTTTGCGTGAAAAATCTTAACGTGCTACCGGTTTAGCAATATCCGCGTTAAAATACCTCACCCACATTGATAAACAAGCCGCGTGAGCCTTCGCGGCCAAAACCATAATCGATAGCTATATTGGTTTTTGATACTTTGTTAAGTTTAACACGCAGGCCCGGGCCAAAGGCGGGTTGTATCGCCTGTAGCCTGCTGCCCGGCGCTGCCGAAAAAGATTGCCCGTTCACAAACAGTACACCTCCTAATAAGCCATTCCGGCTTATTTTAAAACGGTATTCGCTTTCAAGGTATACCATTTGCGCGCCTCTGAACCTCCCTTGTATATAACCCCGTCCGGTGGTAAAACCAGGATCGTGCCCGGTAGCCGGCAAATCAAGGTAGGCCGGCCGGCCGCTAAGCACCAGCCAGTTGTACGACCAAAAGGCAATTACATTATCAGAGTTTGCAGGCAGCCGGTAATACTTTCGTACATCAATAATTAACGATCGCCATGGCGTAGTGCTCCCCAGAAAGGTAAAGTTATCACGATAATTTATTAACGTATAAAAACCGCGCGATGGATTAATAGAGTTATCGCGGCTATCAAACAAGGCACTAAACGTTCCCCCGGTTGATATGGCACGGGATACAGGTCCATACCGCTCATAATCTGATACACCTCCATTTAACTGCCCTTTTTCGGCCATGTTCCAGCGATCATCAAAAATATACCCAAGGCCTGCAAAAAAGTTGCCGCCAATATTCCGTAGTACAGTTTCATTAAACCTAAAAAAAGAGTAAACAAGCGGGTTCTCATTGTGTATATCTGATTGAGAGCCAAGGCCAAAACTGCTTTGAGGGTATTTGTAAAACCTTAAATCGCCAATGAAAGCGTATTGATTACCTTTTGTATAGATATTGGATTGCAGCGGAATGATCACCTGCTTTTTTTGAGTATAGGCAGGATTTATGGTTATGGTAGATATGCGCGCCTCCGGGCTGGTGCGAAAAGCTATATTGCCCGAAATAGTAGCGGCAAGGCCTGTTTGCAATGTATAACCAACAGCCGGCAAAATCGACATAACAGGCTTTGTGGTAATTGAATCAACCTTTACCTGCTTATCTGTTTTAACAAAAGCAGCTTTTATAACATCAAATATATCTTTTTCATAAGCCGTATCCGCAGGGGCGGCAACAAGGGTATCCTTTAGCTTCGACTTTCCAATGGGGATGTATTTTTTTTCCTGCGCGTACAGTTTTGTAAAACCAAACAACGAAAAAACAAACCATAAAAAAATTACTTTTTTGCCAGGCATTATAAATTAGCAATTTGTAAAGGATTGGTATGGAACTGCAATTATAAAATAATTATTCCATTAATTTTTACCACAATCCTATTAAGCCAGGGAAATAGCTTTTAAAATGAGCAGCCGGTACACCAGCTATGGGGGAATTTAAAAGTGATTTCCCGCCTATTAAGCTTTTAATCGCGGATCAAAAGTGAACTTGTTTACATCCGCAATTTTTATCTTATCATAATCAGGATGTGCCGGGTTAAGCAGGTAGTTATACTCCAGGTCGATAATAGCCGATGGTACTTTTAAAACCGCGGTTTCCATTTTACGCAGCCAGTTATCGCCCAATTGCTGGGTAATTGGGTAATTGATTACCTTATGCCAGTTGGCATCAAGTTTTGCAAGTTGCCTTATGGTGATTTCGGCGATAGGCAGTTTATCCGGAATTTCAATAATGGTAACCGAAAAAATACCGCTATTTAAAGATGTACCTACGGAATGCGCCAGTTTTTCGAGACAGGACAGAGCAAGTGACCCACCGGTATAAATTACATACTGCCCCAGCGTGTTCCATCGCCCGTCTATTCCTGATCCTTTACGGTCATGGGCATACTTGGTTTGACTGATACGGTAAACGTGCAAGGTGTGGTGAGTTGTGAATAGTGAGTGGTGAGTGGTTATTAATTTTGGTTTAGACTGGTTTATAAGTAATAATAGTGCTTGAGCAATTAAAAATATAACCACTCTCCACACACCCAATCAACCATTCTCCAATATTAAGCCAAAACCCCGTAATCAATACGGATAAGCTGGGTTAATACGATGCTGATGCCGGTAAGGGTATCAAGCAAATCAAAGGGTACGGCATCAATGCCGGGATTATAATGCTTAAGCCAGCTTTTAAACTCATCAAGGGTGCCAAAGGTATCAAGCCCCTTATCAAAAAGTTCAAAAAGCTGAATAATGTGCTCGCTAAGGCCCTGGTTTAACTCACGGGAACTTTGTATATGCTTGCGCAGGGTTGGCTCGGTGATATCAAGCCATTTGGCAATATCAATTTGCGTAGCGCCGGTAACCTGTATTAAATCGGTGATGGCGGCGCTCCGTAGCCCTTGCTTTATTGCCCCCAGCTTGGCCAGCGGCGATTTAAAGTAAGTTTCATAAGGCACCAAAAGATCATGCAGCATAAATGCCGCAGAGTTATCATGCTCAACATAGGGCCTTGAAGCAGTTTGCCCGGCCCCGGTTACTACAGCCTGCCTTTTAATTACTTTGCTCATACACAAATGTAATTATTTTCTATTTAAATAGAAAATAATTTTGTTTATTATTTTTTGACCGTTCTGGTGACCGTCATTGCGAGGTACGAAGCAATCCCAAACTGTACATAGCAGCTATTTGGGTGCTAACTTTACTTTGTGATAACCGATAACATCGGCCCGCTCAATTGCCGCGGGAGGGCTGTTACTTTGAAGCCGCAAAGTAACCAAACGGCTGTCAGCAGAAATGCTTCTTTGCGCTCGGGGCCTCTGCCCTGCAAAACAGCCAAAACCTGGGCTGGAATTATTTTGCCCGTGCCCGCCTGGCTTCCGCACATGCAAAAACTTCCTATGCCCTGCAGCCACACAGCCCCGCATTGTTTTGCCCGTTTTCGCCCGAAGCTGTTCTGCTGACACTTTAGGAAAAACGAAAGCTTTTGATTCCTAATAAAATAAGTATCGTCATACGAGTACCCGCCGGAAAAATCCTGGAAACAGTAATGACGCTGGAGATCTGTTTCAAGAACGTATAAAAACATCATTGAATAAAATTCAAACAGCTCCTAACAAACAAAATAACCAGCGAACTTTTTTTACCAAAAAAATTAGCATATCTCAAAAATAATTCTTACATTTGATCCCACTGTATGCCAATCGGCATTTAAAACATAAATATGAAAACTTCTTTTAAATTCAAAACCGCTCCACAGTTGGTGCGGCTAATCGACGAGTATTTTTTGCACATCAAAGGCGAGTACAAACTTAAACAGGCAAGAGGAAAAGCCGAAGAAAGCAGTCGTAAGGTTTGGATCCGTGAACCGGAACCACCTACTATTTGTAGCCTGGCTCTTTTCCTGGGGTTTAACAATATGGAGGAATTTAAATTATATGAACAAAAGTCGAGGTATTTAAAACCTTTTAAATACGCAAGGTTACGACTGGAAGCCGCCTATGAGCAGCTTCTTTTTGAAAAGCCTACCGGGGCAATATTTGCTTTAAAAACCATGGGATGGAATGATAAGCCAGAAACAAACAAACCATCTGCCGAAGCCAACAAAACCCTTAAAGTACAAATAACCAACACCGGCCCTGTACCCGCCGGCAATGAAAAGGAGGTGGATGTTTTGATTTGAAAATTTGATGATTTGAAAATTTGAAAATTACTTTATCCCCTCTCCCTCCTCCTATTCCTCCAATGACTAATGACCAATGACAGCAAAGCGAAATGACCAACTAACCAATGACCCCAAATTCGAGGTCTCTATCCTTTTTGAGCAAAATTATAATACCGATGCACACATTGTGGTAAACCAGGGCGGCACAAGCTCGGGTAAAACCTATTCTATCGGGCAAGCCTTATTTTGTATAGCATGCCAGGCTGATAAGCAAGTGATTACCATTGTAGGCCAGGATATCCCTAACCTGAAAGCCGGTGTGTTGCGCGATGCCTTAACCATTTACAATAGCAGCGCAGCACTGCAAACAGCAGTAAAAAGCTATAATAAAACCGACCGTATATTTGAATTTCATAATGGTACTATTATCGAATTCAAAAGCTACGCAGATCCGCAGGACGCAAAATCGGGTAAGCGCGACTACCTGTTCATCAACGAGGCCAACGGCATAACCTACGCTATTTACCAGGAGCTGGCGCTGCGTACCCGTAAACGGATTTATATTGACTACAACCCCAACAACAGCTTTTGGGTGCACGAGCACCTAATAGGCCGGCCAGGTGTACAACTTATCATCTCGGATCATCGCCACAACCCATTTTTGGATGATGGCACGAGAAAAAAAATAGAAGGCTTAAAAAAAGAGGACCTGGAACTATGGAAAGTGTATGCCCGCGGCCTCACCGGGAAAATTTCGGGTCTCATTATTACCAACTGGTATGTTTGCGATCAAATTCCACCGGATGCCAAACTGGTTGCCACCGGTCTTGATTTTGGCTTTACCAATGATGAAACCGCCTGCCTGCAGGTGTACCTGCAAAACGGCGAACTGTGGGTAAACGAGCTGTTTTACCAAACCGGCCTAACCAATACCGATATAGCTGTAAAGTTAAAGGCAGCAAGCGTAAGCCGCAAAACCGAGATCATTGCCGATAGCGCCGAACCAAAATCGATTGAAGAATTTAAACGTATGGGCTGGTATATTACCGGTGCAAATAAAGGCCGCGATAGCATCAACAACTCTATCGATATTCTTAAACGCTACAAAATAAACGTAACCCGCGCCAGCGTTAACCTGCGCAAAGAGCTCGACCGCTATAAATGGCGGGTCGACAGATCGGGCAAAACCATCAATGAAGCAGTTGATTCCTATAATCACCTTATCGACGCCTTGCGGTATGTGGCTTTAAACAAACTGAGGGTAAGCAGCGGAAGAAAATTAAGGTCGCGGTTGCCGTACATTCCACGGGCTGCCAGCCGGGGAGTTTTTGATGAGCTGATAGGTAACTATGGATTTAGAACCCGACAATAACTATGTGGGGTATCCACCAGGGTAATCCCTGGAAAAAAACAGTAATGACATTGCTGCAAATGGGGCTGTTGTAGAGACGCATAATTGCGTCTCCCGCAGGACATTCAGGATTTGCAAGGCCGATTTGCAAGATCAATTTGCATGTGTGATTTGCACGCGGAAGACGCAATTATGCGTCTCTACGTTGAAAACTCAAAAAACATATTTGATCAACAACTTACAATCATGAACAATTGCGTCTCAGCGTCTTTGTGCAAAAACTGTATCAATATATAATACTACTATCCCTGTGTAATTACAACAACCAAAAAACTCTCCGCCAACCGGCGGAGGCCTGTAAATTATATCATGATCGAAAAAACACTAAAAACAACCCACGGAAAACTGCGTGTTGCAATTCCCTCGCAGTTAAGCGATGTAACAATGGGACAAATGATGGCCATGCAGGCCAAACCAAATTTGAACGATATTGAGGCTATCAGCATTCTTTCGGGCATTGCCATTGATGACCTGTATTCGGTTAAGGATGCTAACGATTTCCTGGCCTTTGGCGATGCTGTGCTGGCATTATCATACCAGATTAAACACCTGTACAACAGCGATGCCATACCTAAGCAGGTAAGCTTTACGCTACCGCAGGCAAGTAGGCCCAAAACAGTAAAGGTGATGCAAAACCTATCGGTTGAACCCGCTGGCGCATTTATGGCAGCAAGGGATATTATTGCCGAAGAAATAAGCACCCATATTAAACAATTTGGCGAAGACGACTGGAAAGAGAACTTTAACCCATCATTAAGCGCATGCTGCCAGGTATTGGCCCACTACTTTTATTGCCGGGCAACCGGCGAAAAATACAACGAATACCAGGCCGAAGAATTTACAAACGAAATAAAAAAACTACGGGTAACGGAGGCACTGCCCATCGCAAAGCATTTTTTTACCTGCTATCCGGGCTTATCGAAACCGAAAACAAACTTCTGGCTTCGCCTCCAACAGTCCTGGAAAAACGCGCGGGGATTCAATCGTTCGAAAAATTTAAATACATCAACACCATAAACGCCCTTGCCGGCGGCGATATTACCAAATGGGACACCATTTTAAATATGTCCTATGAGCGCATCCTTACCAAACTGCTGCTCAACAAAACAGAGGCAGCGTACCAGAAAAGGTATGGCGATTTAGCCCCTTAACCCCCTGAAGGGGAAACTATAGTGCAAGTTTTACATAAAACATTAAACTGCCGATCCCTGTAAGGCAATCAAACATTTAAAACTCCCCCTTCAGGGGGCCGGGGGGCCAACTTTTTATGCGTAACCAAATAGAAGCCATAGTACAAACACTCACGGGAAGCCCCGCGTTTGCATATGGCACACAAAACGAACTTAACACATTGGCCGATGACACGGCTTTTCCGTGTGTATTTATGTACCCGCTGCAACCCATCGAGGTATCGCCGCAGGTAAACGGATCAGTCGATAATACCTTTACCATTTACCTGGAGTTTTTGTTCAAAACCGATTTCGGGCAATTTACGGCCGATAATGAAACTTATGTGCAGCAGGCCTTGCAAATGGCCAACCAATTTATTGTAAAGGCATCCAGGTACCGCGAAGGCGAAGGCCGGTACTTTCGGATTAAGGCCGGCATCAAGGCCAAATGCCTGCCTGTTTACAATAAGTTTGATGTAAATACTACAGGGATAGGGCTAACTATCACGTTGCCAACCATGTACTTTGATACATTTTAACCGGCCGAATAATGTCTTTTAAAAAAATCAAAACAATAAAAATATGGCTATAGTAGCAAACATCACCCTTACCAACATTAACAGCCCCACCGACGAACAGGTTTATGCCGATGGGCACATTTTTTTAACCGATTCTGAAACCAACCAGCCGGTAAATGGCAACAACGTTATTGTAACCTTTACACAGAATGTTAACGGTAACATTTCCACACGATCTGTTGCCATACCGGGGCAGAGCATTAAAATATTTTCGGGCCTTGTTGCCGATAAAACAACGGGGTATTTTGTAACGTTTAGTACACCGCAGCTTGGTACCGTTCCTGATCCGCCGCCACCAGTTAACACCTGCGACCTGAAGATCAATTTCATCCATGTAGATAGACCCGAGTCGGCGCCTGGCGCCGGCGATGCGCAAATTACCGTTAACGCGTCATCAACCTATGGCCCTATCCTATACAGTATTGATCTGGGTGATACGTGGCAGGCTTCGCCAACTTTTACCGGCTTAAGCGGTGGCGTATTGCAGGTAATGGCTAAGGATAGCAACACTTTGGGCTGTACAGATCAGGCATCAATCAATATCCATACCGTTTCAGATTTGCTGCTGAGCGATCCGTCTGTAACACGCACAGACGGCAAGGTTTCCCGCTGGAATGCCGCATTTAATCCTATAGTTTTTACTTACCAGCGTAAAGACTTTAGTATTACCGGCGTTACTGCCGATAATGATGCCGGCCACGCCAATGTTGGGGTAAATACTACTTTCATCAACCAAACCACTCAAAAATCTGTGGTAAACACGGGCGACAAGGTATACATAAACGCCCCGCCATACCAGGGCACCTATGTGGTTGAAAAAGTAACCGGCGACAACCACATTGTAATAAATACGCCTTATACAGGCAATGCCGGCGGTTTTATCAATATAAACAGCATGCGGCCTTATTACAAGGTAATTACCCAAATAAGCTATATGGATAAGCTTACCGGCAGACAGGAAACCATCACATCAAACAACCGGCCCGATGGTACAGGACTGGTAAAGGCCGACCTGGCGAACTTTTTGCAAAGCCTGCTGCGCCCGGCCGATAACAGCGATTATACCCAAAGCAATTTCAGGGACGACAACCTGAGCGCCAGTTACCAGGTACAATATGCCCAGCATTGGGATGATGGCACAACCGATGGCCATACATCGGCTTTTGTAACGCTTACCAATCCTTATTACGTGGTTTATGCGGCCAAACAATTAGGAGAGCGCTATGCGGGCAACCTGGCAGCATATGTTCCTTTTGCCCAGGTTAGCGATACTGATCAGCTGGCCCGCTGGGTTAATGATTTTGCCGAACCGGCCTATTCCATAGGTTATCCGTTTGATATTGGTTTTATTTACAGCGAAGAGATGGTTGGCCTGCAATTATATTGCGAATTAACCTTGCTGGATATTAACCGCCAGCCATTAGCCGGCGGGCCACAGGTAAGCAACCTGCTTAACGAAGATGGCTCGTGGCTGCTAAACCAGGACGGCGGCAAATACGTTATTGCCGATCAGAATTTAATGAGCATACCAGTTCCCGGTCGGCTGGGTTTAAACAGGCTGATGATAAACGCCAGTTTTCCGCGCGAGGCATTTTATTTTAATATCGCCCTGAAGTATGACGATGAGCATACTACACATACAATAACCCAAACGCAGACCATAAGGGTAGACGATGCGGTGGATGACAGATCGGTTTACCTGCGTTGGATAGGTTTAAGCGGCTCATGGAACTACTACCGTTTTGTTTTTAATCAGGAATTAAGTCTTGATGTACAAAACGCAACCATCATTAAAAACTATGTACATGATTGGGAAAACCAGCAGGGTATTGAAGACGTGATAAGCAAAACCGCCGGGCAAAAAATGAAGGTGATGGCCGAGGACCTGTCCATAGCCGATATTAAAGGATTACAATCTATCAAATACTCGCCCAAAGTGCAGATGCTGGTAAACAAAAACCCGGTAAAATGGCAAACCATTGTTATAAACACAGCCACCTTCAGCGAATACGAAACCCGCAATGGCCAGGCGCCTTTCAGCATCACATTCAATATGCCATCTATTAATATACAAACGCAGTGAGCGTTCATTAGTTCACTGGTTCATTGGTTCATTGGTCTTGTCTGGCTGGATAAGGCGGGGCTAATGGATCAAAACTAACGGCTATCGCCCCAGCGTTTACCAGTGAACTAATGAACTTTGCACTAATGAACCAGTGAACTAATGAACCAACAAGATGAACGAATTACAGTTATATATTAATAACCAACTGGTCGATTTGAGCGAGGATAGCCCAATTGCCCTCAGTTTCCAGATCAATAACCTGGCCGAGGTTAAAAACCAGCAGGGCAATACCAGCAACCAGTTTAAGTTGCCGCTTACCCAACGCAACCGGCAAATATTGGGCTTTGCCGATGACGTGGCATTTACAACCAGTTTGCCCTATGATTATTACGATGCCCGCATTATACAGGATGGACTGGAGATTGTGCCATACGGCATTGCGCAACTCAACAACATCGAACAAAATACAGCCAGTATTACCGTACTAAGCGGCAACGTTGACTTTTTTGATGCTATTGAAGGAAAGCTGTACGATATGGGCGATAGTACAACGCCTTACGGCATTAACAAACCGTTTGATAGCTATCAGCATAAGTGGAATGTGGAGAATGTTGCTGCATCGCAAATAAAAACCGATGGCTGGATATGGCCGGTTGTTGATTATGGCAACCTGGTTTACAACTTTGCGGGTGATAACGAGATTAACGTACGAAATTTAAGGCCTGGCTTTTTTATTAAAACAGCCATTGATCTGATGCTGGCGGCCAATGGCTATAAGGGAACCGGATCATTATTAAACAACCCGGTTTACCCGCTGCTGATAGCCCAGTTCAGTAATGATAATTTTGTACATGGCGCCGATTATCAAAATCAACCGGCTACTAATGGCAGTATTGTTTATAACGGCTTAAACATCAGTATATCGCGGGCGAAAAATTCAGGTTTACAGCCTGGCGGCGAAATCGGTTTTAGCAATATCCAATCCGACCCTAACAGCCATTACGCCAACAACAGGTACACCGCAAAGGAGATCATCACTGTTGATGCTGCGCTCACTATACCCACATTCTATTTTTATGGCCGGGCCTCCGGCGATCATAAAAGCAGCGTAGATATCAGCATTGTTTTGGATACGCCGGGCTTACCGAGGCAATATTTAGCAACCACTACATTTAATTTTAACGATGGTTACGACGCCCCGAGGGATAGCGGCAGCGGCGGATCGATACAGGCCCACAAAACCTATTTAAACACCGCGATAAAAGCTACAGATATTGAAATGGGTGTTGGCCAGCAGTTATTGGTTGAATATGATTTTCACGGCGATGCGCCTTACAATTTCACCATTTACGCCGGGGCAACGTTTGCCATTACCGCACAAAATGAAACGGTATTATACGGGCAGGAAATCCAATGCGAAAGGATCTTCCCGGATATCAGTCAGAAAGATTTGCTGAAAGATGTTTTACAGCGTTTCGGCATTATTTGCCAAACCGATAATACCACGCGTGCCATCAACTTTGCATCGTTTAAAGATATTGTGGGCAATATGCCGGTGGCTAAAAACTGGACCAGCAAATGCCTCGACCAGGGTAAAACCATATCCTTCCAGTTGGGTGGTTATGCACAGGTAAATTATATGAAATACAAAGCCGACGATAATGTTTTACCCAAAGGCTTTGCCGACGCGCAGATTAAAGTGACCGATAAAACCCTGCCTGCCACGGCGGATCTGTTCGAAAGCCAGTTTGCCCCCACCCTGAACCGGCCCTACATTGGCGGAACCATTGCCCAAATAAAAATGATTGATGAAACATCCGATAGTAACGCCTTTAGCATCGGCGTTTCACCCCGGATACTGATAGACAACAAGCTGCTGTTAAAAGGCAAAACCGTTAAATTTACAGATGGAGACACCGCGAACGATCAATTGGTTAACGACTTTATATCGGTACCCTATTTTTACAAACCCGATGGCGAATATAACCTGTGCTTTGCCGATATGCCTGGAAGCGGCAACGGAAACATACTCCCAGGTTTAAAAACCCTTTATTACCCTGAACTGCAAAAAATACTGCAGCAAACCAAAAAGGTAGTACGCTACTTTTTGCTTACCCCTCGCGATATCCTGGAACTTGACCTGCTGATACCCATTTACCTGGAGCAGGATAGCTGCTATTATTACATTAACAAAATTGACAGCTGGCGTAAGGGACAACCTACTAAGGTGGAGTTGGTGAAGCTGGGGTGATCCAGGCCCTGGCCGGTGTTTTTACTGTACCAACTCTCTCATTTTTAATTTAAAAACCAACAAATTTAATTTGTTTTAGATAATTCAATTTATTATTATTGCCAATAAAATTAGCAAACCTAAGCAATATGGCAGATTTTAACGATATTAGAGATTACGCAGAAGAACGCGGCATTTACAGCCTTTTAAGCCGCTTTTTTGGAACAGGTGATACCATGGGCAAACTATTCTGGACGGCACTCTCTGTAGTGATTGGTATTTTTATTTTAATTTGGGGGTTTAACTGGCTTTTTAACGTTGGTGCTGATGAAACCTGGGGGAAGTTAAAATTAAATGACAGCGTTTATATTGACCGAAGTTATTTTAAGGATACAATCAACAATAATTCTGTTATATTTAGATTAGTAAGGCCCATTGCAGCAGGCGATATTGATACGATGAAGATAGAAAGCTGGAAAAAACTTCAGATGAAAAACGCCTTGGACACTACATTAAAACCTCAGCTTATTAGATATAATCGGGCTTTCAGTGTTGATAGCATGTATAAAAATCACTCGGCTGCTATTGGCACATATCTTGGTCGTGATAGTATTTTAGAAGATGGCTGGACTCACAAATGGTATATTCTTAAACCTAATTTTAAAATTATCATCAACGTAATTCCACCGGATGAAATACCAAAGGGTTATATATTAGCAAACAACGACTGTTACTTTGATGCTTCTCTTACAAATCTTGAACAGCCAAAAGTTTTCGGAAAGAAATAAAGCCACATCAACCTATTAGTTTAAAGATGTTATTTGGGTGTATGCCCTCATAACTATCTTTTATTTTCTCAAATATGCCATTTAGCATAAAAAACATATTAAAAATGTCAAACGAAATAAACAAGCAAATCATATCGGACGTAAATACAAGCACCGATCAGCTTAAAAATCAAGCAATTGAAATAAACAAATCATTAGATGATTTATTAAAGCGGCAAAAGGATTTAGTTGCAGCCGGCGAAAAAAGCGGGAAAGCCTACCAGGATGTTGCGACACAGGTACGTGTTGCAAAAGATGCCATCAAAGAAATTACCGCGCAAATTGACGAAAACATCAAATCCCTCAACTTATCAAAAAACTCTTTACAGCAAAATAAAGGCTTCTTGCAAGCCTTAATGGCACAATACGATGAATTAAGCAAAAGTCAAGGAAACAATTCAAAAGAAGTTAAAGCTTTAAATATCCAAATTGGTACACTTAGCAATACAATAGCAAATCAGGAAGAGAAATTAACAAAAAGCAGGCAAGTATTTGATGCGCATAAAAGCACAAATGAGGCCTTTAAGGAATCATTTGATAAGCTCAATAAAGTATCCGGTAATTTTGGTCCGAGTTTACAAGAAGCATCCGAGGGGTTCAATGCACTAAAAAGTGGGCTGGAAACTGTTAAAACAGGTTTTCAGAGCGTTGGCAGCGCTATAAAAACTACTGGTTTTGGCTTATTAGTATTAGTACTACAATCGCTATTTGAGTACTTTACAAAAAACGCAAAAGGTATCAAGCAGCTTAAAGGCGGATTAGCCGTTGTTGGCCTTGTTGTCGAGAACGTAAAAGGAGCTTTCCAAAGCTTAGGAAAATTCATAGTCGACGCGGTTTCTCATCCTATTGATAGCATAAAAAACCTTGCAAACCTGATAAGGGATAATATTATAAACCGTTTTAAATCTTTCGCTGTAATACTTGATGGTATTATTCACCTGGATTTTAAAAAGGTGACAGATGGTGTACTGCAAAATATTACCGGCGTTACGCATGCAACTGATAAAATTAAAGTAGCATTTGATGCCACTAAAAAAGCCGCGATAGAAGCAGGTAGTGAAATAATCAACACTTATAAAAAAGCTCACGATGGTGCAAAAAAAAATGATGCAACTGCCAATGCATCTCATAAACAAGCTAAAACACGCCACCTGGAAAAAATGCAAATGCACAAGGAAGAAAATAACGCGGATAAACGTGAACCTAAAACCGATACTCATACCAACGAAAAAGCCTACCAGGACTCCCTCATCAAACAAATGCAAGCCACCGCCAATGGCCTGGCTAAAAAGGCAGAGCTACAGCACAACAGCTATACAGAAGAGCAGGCCACGTTAAAACGCCTTTACGATAATAAGCTCATCAGCCAGGAGCAATACCAGCAGGAAAGCACACAACTGGAAGAAAAATATCACGTCGGCATCGGCGAAATCATCAAACGGATGAATGCCGAAGACCTAAAAAAAGTAGAAAAGCAACAAAAAGAACTAGTTGAAGCTCAACAACAAAAGGACCTTATTAGTAAAGACCAACACGATGTTGACAAAGCCATCCTTCCCTGGAACAAACTGGAAGCCGAAAAAAAACTGATAACAGACAAATATAACTTCGAGATCCAAAAGGCAGCCGAAGCGGGGAAAGACACAGCTGCACTGCGACTTCAATACCAGGAAGAGATTACAGCCGCCACCAAAAAATCAGAAGAGCAGCGCAAGGCTCTTGCTATACAAGCCGCCCAGCAAGTATCCAGCGCCGCTTTTTCCCTCATCAGCAACAGCATCAAATCGTCTAGTGATGCCAAAATAAAAGGGTTGGAAAGCGACAAGGCCAAAGAGTTAAGCAACAGCAACCTCACCAAGAGCCAGAAAGCAGCCATCGAGGCCAAATACAAAAAAAAGGAAAACGACGAAAAAGTAAAAGCTTTTAAAGCCGAGCAAAAAATGCAAATAGCCCAGGCGGTTATTAACGGAGCCATTGCCGTAACAAAAACATTGTCGACCATGGCCCTGCCCGCTGCCATTCCTTTTATAGCGGCAGATGTAGCCATGACGGCTATGCAAATAGCCACCATAGCATCGCAAAAACCACCAAAATTTGCACGAGGAGGCCAGTTTATATCAGATGGTCGGGGCGCCTTATTGCCAGGCTATAGTCGTACCGATAATACCAATGCCTACCTGCGTTCGGGCGAGGCGGTTGTGGTATCCGAAGCCATGCGCAACCCATGGGCCCGTAACCTGGTAAGCGCCATAAACGTAGCCCATGGCGGCCGTGATTTTTCGGCCCCCAACACCGGCAATGGCTACGCTATAGGCGGCATATTTACCGACGGCGGCAATGCCAACCGGTACTATAATCAACCGGTGAATGACGTAAAAGAACTTGCCAACACGGTAGCCTACCAGATGATCAACAACTTCCCCCCTATTTATGTGGACGTGAAAGACGTTAACAACCAGCAGAATATACTGGCGCAAACGGTGGATAGGGTTAACTTATAGTAGCAGGTAGTTAGTATCAAGTAGCAAGATTTTTTTGTTATGTGGATACTTGACTTACGCTCCACAAAAGAATACTTGCTTTCCCATTCCCGACACTTGATACGCTCTACCTGCTACCAAAAACCTGTCTTGATACTTGATACTAACTACTTGATACTAACCCAATGAACATTAAAACAGCAAACACATTATTTGACGATGGCGTATTTTCGGCCATGTACAAGGCGGGGTTTATCACCACAAAAATTTTCACATACCGCGAAATTTACCTTTGGATCCACGCCCAGATGCAGATTCGCACTATCACCAAAAACCAGGCTGTGCTGGAAGCCGAGGTAAAATTTGGCAAAGACGAGCGTACGATATGGCGGGCGTTGAATTGTTTTACAGACGACGCAGATACCCATAATTAACTTATATCAAACTGTAAACTCAGGCTTCTGTTAGCTATATTTACGCTACAATTTATTTCATGGCTACTACAGGTTATCATACAGAAGAAACAATATCAAAAAACAGCATCAAACATTTTTTTATCAGTGAAGGATACAAAACTATTATCAAGGTTGTTGCTTTTGATGAAGTAGGTACAATGCATAATAAAAAGGTTTTCAACCTTGGATTTGGCGATTATGAGGTTGTAAATGATACTGTTGATGATTCATCCAATTCTGATAACGGAGATACTTATAAAGTTTTTCATACGGTGTTGAATACCATACCCAAATTTTTCCAGGCATTTAGTGACGGAGTTATAATGGTTGAGGGTAGCGACAGCACTCCGGAATTTGTTGAAAACTGCAAATTAACCTGCAGAAAAAAATGTATGGAAGCTTCCGTTTGTAAAAATCAAAACAGGAGAATAAATGTCTACCGAAATTATGTAAATAAAAACTATGACGATTTAAAAGTATTGTACCGTTTTTTTGGAGGTTCAAAAGCCAAAAACCTCATTGAACCCTATGTTCCGGAGGAGAAATACGACTCAGTATTTGTAATTAAGAATAATTAATGTATAAATTTGTATTATGAAAACTAAAGCAGAAAAACAAGAAAAACTGGTCGAGGTACCGGAATCTGTCTTATTATCTTTAGTTGCAAATAAATTAAAGGATAAAACGCTATTTCCTGAAAAAGTAAAAAGCGCCAAAAAATATTTAAAGCAAGTTAAATTTAGTGCTCTTTAATTACTAAAGATAATACGTTAAGTAAAGTATGCTCGTAAGCAATACTTTACTTAATTTGAATTTCTACAAAGAATTCGGTTAGATTACTATTTGCTTAAAAAAAAACGAACCTGATTTACTGACAAACTACTGTCACCATTGCATTAAAACATTGTTCCGATATTTGTATAGTTCAGTTGTCTGAACCGGAATTTGTCGAATTCAAGAATTAACAGAATTTCTAAAATTCGAAAAATTCAACTAATTTGTTTAATTCCGGTTCAGACAAAAAAATCAGCTTACTGACAACGTAGTGTCACCATTGCATTGAAACATTGTACCGATATTTGTATAGTTCAATCATCTGAACCGGAATTCATCGAATTAAGGAATTAGCAGAATTTTAAAGAAATTACAAAAATTCAACTAATTCGTTTAATTCGGGTTCAGACAAAAATCAACCACTGACAAACTACTGTCACCACCAAAACAAAAACTAATTACGACCTTTGAATTATGCCAATCGGCATTAAAAACATCAATCGGATTTCATTCTGAAAATTCTAAAATCCTGAAAACGGCGTAGCCTTCTTGAACGCCCCTTAAAAACAAACAAAAGGTGAAAAATTCTGATTCAGAAAAAAATCTCAAATCTCATATCTAACATCTCAAATCTAAAAAAGATGAGCTACAAAATCTACTTATACGATACCGAAACTGATTGCATCGGGTCGGGCAGTTTATCATCGGCATACATACAAACGCAGTTGCAGGAAGCCGCCGGGCAGGACCTGGAAGTGCACATCAGCTCGGTAGGCGGCAGCGCGTTTGATGCCATTGCCATATATGATCTGCTTAAAAAATATCCGGGCAAGGTAACTACCTGCATTGATGCCCTGGCCGCCTCGGCCGCCTCTATAGTGGCTATGGGCGGCAAAACCATTATCATGAGCAAATATGCCCTGCTCATGATCCACAAACCAATGGTTGGCAGCGGCGGCAATGCCGATGAACTTTTAAAAGATGTGCAGATGTTGAATGTAGTACAATCGCGCCTGGCGCAAATCTACATGGACAAGTCCGGGTTGGACGGAGTAACAGTAAACAGTTTAATAAACTCCGTCACCTGGATGACTGCCGACCAGGCCCTTGATATGGGCTTTATTGACCAGGTGGAGGATTACAGCCTGGATATTACCAACAGCGCCCTTATTAAAAAATACACCAGTACCGCTCCTGCGGTTTACCAGCGATGCATTAACAAAATCTTAAACAATAAAAACAACATGAACATCGAAAACAAAGAACTTATCGAAAAAACCACGTCGGTTTTGGATAAGATTATGAACTTCTTCAAAAAAGTGGTCAACAAGCAAACCATTACCGACAAAGGCACCCTGCACCACGCTGGTGAGTTGGGCGAAGGCACGGAAGTGTACAACGACGAAGACATGAGCGCCCCGACAGCAACCGACACTTACACCACCGCCGATGGCAAAAAGATTGACGTTAAAGAAGGCCAGGTGCAAAAGGTAGCCCCTGCGCCCGAAGCCGACCCACAGGCCGAAGATGAGGACGATAATGTACCAACAAGCAAGATAAACCCGGCAAAAAAAGCTACCGAAATTCAAAACCGCCTGCAGCAACTGAAAGCACGCCTGCATGCCCAAAACGCTTTACTAACCGAAGCCCGCACAGCCCTTGAAGAGGCAAGTAACCGCCTGCAAAAAACCCGTACCGAGGTTAAAAACGAAATAAAATCAACCTACAGCCCCGAAGGCTCCAAACGCAGCAACAAAGCAAAAACCGAAACCACACCCTTCTTCGCCCCGCAAAGCGAGCTGGCTAAGAATGCGGTGAAAAAAGCAATAAGTAAGTAGCAAGTAGTTAGTATCAAGTAGCAAGATTTTTTATAAATAATCTAATGACCACTTCAGCCCGAAGCTGTCTTGATACTTGATACTTGCGACTTGATACTAAAAAACAAACGATAGAACTCCCAAACAAAAACATGGCTCAATTTACATTCACCAACAACACCTATGCCGGCGAAGCGCTGGCCGGGTTCATGGCAAGCACGCTGCTGGAAGCCGATTCTGTAAAGCGTGGACTGCTCACCGTTATTAACGACGTTAAAGCACGCAAGGTTATCCTTGATGTGGACGACGATGTGGTACTACAAGATCCCTCAGGTATTTTCCACGATCAGGGAACAACCACACTACAAACCGAGAGCTACCTTGACCCGGTAGTGTACGAATTTATGAAACAGGAACAATGGGACAAACTGGCCCAAAGCTGGGAAGCCCAATCCCTTAAACCAGGCGCCTTTATGGACTATGAAGGCATTGTAGACCTTTCCGACTTTATGGTTCAACGTTATTTAACCAAGATCCAGGTAGCCAACGAGCGCCTGTACTGGCTGGGTAAAGGCTCAACCAAAGAAGCAACCTTTAGCGCCGCATTCCCCGGCTTATTGCCAACCATTGCGGCAGCATCGGKCGTATACAAAGTAGGCCTGGGCAAACCAACAACATCTATGAGTGCTACCGCAATTAATGCATCGGGCGTAGTAACCGTAGCAGATACATCAACTTTAGCTGATGGCGATGTAGTAACTGTTACCCAGGTTACAGGCACCAGCAAGGATACTACCAACGGTGCGCCGGGCATTGACTTGACAGGTCAATCGTACTTTATCCAGGTATTAACCCCCACTACATTCAGGCTGGTACGCAACTACAACGAGGTTAACAGCCGCAAGCCGGCAACCTTTTTAAACACATCATCCGGGGCAACCATCAGCTACATTAACGTAAGCAACGTGTTGCAGGTTTTGGGCAGCGTTTACGCCCAACTTGACCCGGCCGACCGCATCCAGGAAGATTTTAATCTCCAGATCCCTTTACACGTAGGTTACGCTTACGCACAGGCACAGGCCAATAAAGCCCTGAACGTTATTAACGCCTTTACGGATATGAAGAAAATGGATTACCTGGGTATTCCATTACAGATCATGAACCACTGGCAGGCCAATACCATACTGGGCGCCCGTTCATCAAACCTGTTTTTAGGGGTCGATCTGCTGGGCGATGCTTCAGAACTATCAACCGTTTACATGAAGCCCTACACTAACGATAATGTAGTACGCATGAAAGCCCGCATGAAAGCAGCCGTAAACTTCAAGTTTGCCAATGAGCTGTTTTACTTAAGCGCGTAAGCCCCCCCAGCCCCCTGAAGGGGGAGCAATAGTTACCACAATTAATTCATTTTACCAATATGCCCAATTCCCCCTTTAGGGGGTTAGGGGGCTAATCAACAAAACAATCAATGTCAATTTACAATAAAATAAACGCGGGCTTTAAGCTGGGTGCAGACGAGCCTGTAACATCGGGGATAGAAGATGTGATCTACATTTTTAACCAGGATGATATTACACTAACTTATGATGTAGCCAACCCGCTTATCATAACCGGTTTAACAGCAGTAGGTACTGCAAAGCTCTACAAATTTGAGGGCACCAATAACAGTTTCAATACCATGAGTAAACTCACCAAAACACAGGTGGGGCCACGTTATACCGAGGAGATAGACTTTAACATTGCAGGCTTATCTGTGGATATTAAAGCGCAATTAATGGCGATGGGTTACGGCAGATTGCGCGCCATAGCGGTTAACAACTACAAATCAAGCGATTCGGCAGTTGAACTGTTTGGCGCCGTGAACGGATTGATCCTTACCGATGCCGAACGTAACGCTGCCGACGAAACACTGGATGGTGGTTACAAACTAAAATTAACCAACCCGGATAAGCTGAAAGAGCCATACCCACCACGCGCCATTTCTATAGCACCCGGATCAGGTTCGGCAACATATGCAAGTACTATTGCTGCCATTGAGGCGCTTGTGGCCGCATAGGTATAGTTAGGAGTAATAAGTTTTGAGTAGTGAGTTTACACCGCTTAAAACTAAACTCAACATTTAAAACTCAAAACTGTGAACTCTAAAAAATACATTCTAAAGCCCGGCAAGCATCAGTTCGCCCCGGGCTCGCCGGCAGTGCATAGCAATGATAACCTGAGCGACGAGGAAGCCAAATGGTACCTAAACAAATATCCGCATATAGCATCGCTGTTTGCCCCCCAGCCCCCCGAAGAGGGCGTTTTTATAATCAAGAAGAAAAAAATGGAAAATAAAACTGAAAGAAAATTAAAAGAGGTTAGTACGCTAACTCCCCCTTTAGGGGGTAAGGGGGGCATATGAAAACCTACTTACCGCAAATTGAGCGAAGAATACTGGTAAGGCCTAATCAAACGTATGGCATCCTTAACTACGACCTGGATAATGCCTATCCGCAGCGCATGCTGGAATTGGTATCGGGATCACCTACTGCCAAAGACTGCTGGAATAAGAGGGCCAAATTTATAGCCGGTAACGGATTTGAAACAGAGGGTCTGGGTAAACAGGTGATAAATTCCAAAGGTTTAACATTGGCAAAGTTATTGAAAGCTTTGGCAACCGACAAAGCCTTGTTCACTGGCTTTGGGGTCCACGTAAATTACAACGCCAATTTCAAAATAGCTTCGGTTAACTATGTAAAGTTTGAAGACATCCGCATGGGCGATACCGATTGCCCGCAAACTGCCGGTAAATACGCGATCTATAATGACTGGGGCCGTAAAACCTGGAAGAATATTATGCGCAGTAAGATCACCTTCCTTGACGGCTACAACCCAGATCCTGTAGTGATTCAACAACAGGTTACCGATGCCGGCGGATGGGACAAATACAAAGGCCAGCTGCTTTATTTTAACCCCGAAGTTGATGATTATCCATTGATTGAAGCTGATTCTGTTTGGGAAGATTTTGAGACCGAAGCGGGCATTAAGGTTTTTAATAACCGCGAGGTAACAACCGGCTTTTTACCTTCAACCATGTTGTTTATGCGGGCCCGCAGGGAAGAAGCCGATAACAGCAGGCCCGATGCCGATGAGTTTGCCGGTGTAAATACTACATCGCAATTGGAGCAAGATCTTGGCGCATTCCAGGGAACTAAAAGCGCACAAAAAATCATTGTGATTGAGTACGAAGATGAAAACTCTAAACCGGAGTTTAAGGCCTACCCTATCCAGAACAATGATAAGCTGTTTGAAACAACGGAAAGATCAGTTGAAGCACGGATCATTAAAGGGTTCTCAGTACCGAGGGAACTCATCAATGCCGAAAAATCATCAGGCTTAAGCAATGGCGGTGAAAAAAAGCAGGCCATCATCGAGTTTAATGACAACACCGCGCCCGACAGGCTGGAGCTTGCCGAAACACTGGCCGAAGTATTTAGTCACTTTTACACCGATATTAACCCGTCCGGAAACTGGAATATTATAACCGTACCGGCTATAGCTGCCGACGATAATGCAGGTATAAAAGCAGGTAAAAGCATCAATGAGTTGCTTGCATCGGCCATTCCGTTGCAAAACAAAATAGCAGCCCTGGTTTATGCCTACGGCTTTAAACAGGCCGAGGCTGAGGCAATGTGTAATTAGCAAGCCAGCCCCTCCTAAATCCTCCCCGGAAGGGAGGACTTAAAAAACTTGCTAATCAAAAACCTTTCTCCTTCCCAGAGGAGGTTTAGAGCAGGCTTTGCACTTTCAAAAACAAATATTAACCGACCAACCCAAAAGTCTCCCCTACCGGGGGAGATTTAGAGGGGGCTTACGTTTACAATTAACTTATCCATTAACATAATCAAAAAGTCTCCCCCTTCAGGGGGAGATTTAGAGGGGGCTTATGATCTATCTCATCAATCAAACCACATTTCAGCAATACGAGGATATTACTGTAAATATAAAACCCGAACGCCTGAAGGTATTCATCAAAAAAGCCCAGGAACTGGACTTGAAACCATTTTTGGGGCATGCTTTATACTACGATTTTTTAACCCATTTTAATGAAGATGGCACCTTAAATGAGGATGCACCGCAGCACTATAAAGACCTGTTAAATGGCAGCGAATACCTGGATCAGTATGGACACATTGTTTTATACGAGGGCCTGGCGCCAACCATGGTTTATTTCACCTTCGCCCGCTTTATTGAAAACGACGCGGTGCATTATACGGCAACCGGCCCGGTAATTAAACGCCACGAAAATGGCGATCCGCTTACATCGCCCGAAGTTGTAAAGCTGGTACAACAGCAGCGCAGCATAGCCAATGCCTATGCCAACGACGTTGAAAAGTTTTTGTGGGACAATAAGACCGACTTCCCGCTTTGGAGATATAATGCAAAAAACAAAAGCAGCAGGCAGGCTGGTCCGCGCATTAGGGGTGTTGATAAAACAGATTTCAACTACCCGGGCAGCTACAACAACTATAATTTAACCATTACCGAATTTTTAAACTGATGGCAACTGATAAAAAAATAAGCGATCTGCCCGTAGCATCCATTATCAGCGCAGCCGACAATTCCATCCTGATAAAAAGCGGCACCGATTACCAGTTTGCCTTTAACACGCTGCTGCAGTTTATCGGGTCGGAATTGCCGGTAGGTGCGAATATTTCTTTTGGTGATACACTGCCCCAAAACATTACCGGTAAACCTGGCGACGTTTTCATCAATACAGCTACAGGTTCTATAGCGCAAAAAATAGCTGCCGTTTGGACAGTAGTTTATACCTTCCCCACAGGCAATGCCGCTGACGGAACCGTTTTATACGGCACCGGTAATCCCGGCAGCTCCACAGGTAAAAACAACGATACCTACATCAACACCCTCAGCGGCATTTTTTACAAAAAATCGGCAGGCACATGGAGCCAGGTATTCTCGATGCAAACCGGTCCGGCCGGCCCAGCCGGACCGCAAGGTGTAGCTGGCCCCGCAGGAGTAAATGGCAAAACTATCCTAAGCGGCACGGGTAACCCGTCCAATTTGTACACCGGTACCAACGGTGATTATTATATCAACACAACAACCTCTCACTTTTTTGGCCCGAAAACGGGCGGTGTATGGCCTGAAGGGTTTTCCCTGGATAACTCTGATGAGGAAGCTATTGCCAATGAAGCAAGTTTAAGGAGTGCAGCGGATGAGGAGTTGCAGGGGCAGATAGATGAGTTGGCCAGCGAAGTAAGCAGTTTTAATATGACAGCGTACATACAGGCAGCACCGATATATGCAACTGAGGCAGCGGCGCTTGCCGGAACTTTAGTGCCCTATACATTTTACAAAACACCAACCGGTGAATTAAGATACAAATTACCAAACCCAGCAACAACAGAAGCCCCAACCAATGGCATAGTGAATGATGAGGCTGACACTTTTACATATACAGGAGGCGAAGCATAATGAAACGACCATTAACAGACCATGAATATCAAGTGAACAACGGTACATGGATACCGTGTACACTATCAAACACTACGGATAACGGGGATGGTACATATACGATCACTGATGGTTTAAGTATAGAAATACCAATAGGTTCCTTAAAGGTTCGCGTTAAAGCATTGGGGATTAATCCGGCCAGTGCGGCATTATTGAATACTATTGCCTTTAATGCCCCTCACGTAGGCGATATACCTTTATTCTATATTAATCCTGTTAAAACAATGGCAGTAGGCGATGCTGATCAATTGTTGAGCTTTGTATCAAGCAGCCCTGGACCAGTAACTTTTACTTCCTCAGACACATCAAAAGCTACTATTGTAGTTTCGGGCGGCAACTCTTATTTACGCGCAATAGCCGATGGCGATGTAACAATAATGGCAGATCAAACAGCTGGAGGCGGCTATACAACGGCGTCCGACAACAGTTTAGCGACGATCGTAATTGCTACCACCGTTGATGACATAACCTATAGCACTTTAGCATTGGGTAAAGCAGCAACGGCCGACGGAAACATGTTTAATGTACCTGATAGCACTACTTATACGTTAAGAAAATATTTGATGGTTAATGGTAAGGCGGTTTACCAAACAACTATTCCATCAACGGTTTTAACAACTGCCAAGGCAGTAAAGGAAAGGATTTACAGCGGAGTACTAGGCACTATGCCAGGCTCGCCAACAGTAGATATTGATAGCAGTTTCGCGGCTTACCATTGGAATAAATTTAAAATTATAGGTGATACTTCGGTTTTAGATAACAACATAGCACAGTACAATAGATTTTCTAAAGTAATTGAAGGAGGTACTTTAAATATAACATTGTCTTCTGATGTTGTTACCCAAATTGATTGGGTCAATGCAGTCGGYAGTGGCTATGCACCTGGTGCAATTCCTTTAAAAGGAATTTATTACCCAGCTGGAACGTGGAATGTTAGCATGGAGATAAGACTTTTACCGGGCGATAGTGGTAAAAGTGTTTTTGCTGGCCCTGCATTAGATGGTGGTGGCACTTCCTATGTTGAATGGGCTTTAACGGATGCAGATCAAACATTCGCACTAACGATAGAAAATACCATTGATACTGATAGCAATTGGGGCTTTATATTGGCGGCGGCAAGAACAGCGGCTGTATCTGCAATAACATCATTATCTATAATAGTATCGAACTTAAGATTTACACCAGGAGTAACGACTGCAGCCCCGTCACAATTGATAAAGGACCCTACCTTAACAATCAGTAGCGATTATTTGCCAAAAGGATTAAAAAGTGATCTAAGCTTTAAAATGAAAGATGCTATTAAGGTAAATGGTAATTCATTAATTCACAGAGACACGACCCCTATACCCATTCCATCAATGTCATTTATGTGCGCGATGAATATTCCTTCTGTAAATCCTGGAGGGTATAATATTATGCTCGCCTATGAAAACTCATCTGTAATTACCTACTTTGAAAATGACGGTTACTTGCGTGTTCCTACAAATTGGTTTAATAACATTGCCGAAAATTCTTTCCATTTTTTTAGAGACGAGTGGTTTATTTTAACTGTAACCACTGATGGGCAATTTAATGACATCTACATAAATGGCTTTAAAGTGATGCATACGGATAAGGGCAGCATTCAAGCGGTAACAAGCTACTCCAGGTTAGGGATCCTAGGCGACATAAATAATGAGTTTGCTACATGGGGTAAATTCTCAGGATTTACATTATGGAGAAGTAAATTAAATGATGCTGATACATTATCGGCCGCAAACTTAATGAAAGAACGTATGCGGTTAAAAAACCACTTTGTCGATAGCAGCCCTTATTATTATATTTCCGAAGGCGATAGTATAACACAGGTTTTAGGCTCATATCAAAGACTACTGAGAGATGATTTTACGCCTCAATTAATGGGTAGCAGCCCCGCCGAAGGTGGAGCCGTTTTAGGAACTCTAGGGGATGTCTTACCTGCAAATTCCTTATTTGCCCGTCAAAGTTGGGTTAACCAATCAATTACTGATGCTAGAGCAGCAGGAAGAAAAGTTGTTATGACTGTTTTAATTGGCACCAATGATATGACCACAATCATGAACAATTCTTCAAATACTATTACTTATTACAACAGATTATGTTCCTATGTGGCAACAGCCAGATCTTTAGGTGCAAAGGTCGCAATGTGTACAATTTTAGATATTAACCATAGTGGTTTTATGCCAGAAGCAAACAGACCATACTTAGTACAGCTTAATGATCTGATTAGAAGTGATAATTCAAAATATGATGCCTTAATTGATTTTAACATTGATCCTGCTTTTAATATAGCAACAACCACTTATTATAATAGTGACTTGGTCCATCCCAACCCAACCGGGTACGCGAAAATGCATGACATCGCGAAACCAGTATTAGATAACTTATTAAAAATGTAATATTTAGCCAACTGAAATTTGACTGAATATCCAAGGCTAACAAAAAAAAATCAAAAAAAATTTTGATCACTAATAATCATGGTTAATAAATTTAACCATACTACTTATAAAATGTTCACCCCCTCATCATGGAAAAAAAATACACGTTCTGGCAACGTATCACCAGTGATACGCCCTTATTTTTTAAAAAAGCACAGATTTTAGGTGCTGGGTTGGTAACCCTTTCGGTTTCGTTAACCGGAATTTGGGCTATACCACCAATCATTACCGCCGTAATGGCCACAGTTGGTACCACTATAGCTGCTGTTGCACAGTTTGCAGTAAAACAATCCGAACCTGGTAATACAATTAACAATGAAACTAAGCAATAACGGAACTAAACTGATTAAAACGTTTGAAGGTTTAGTATTACATCCATACAAAGATGTAGCCGGTGTATGGACTATTGGATACGGTTCTACCAGTTATGCTGATGGCAAGGCTATAAAAGCAGCCGACAAACCAATTACCAAAGCACAGGCAGATGAGCTTTTTGGTAAAACGCTTGAGCAGTACGAAAACGCCGTAAACAAATCTGTGCATGTGCCGCTTACTCAAAACCAGTTCGACGCGCTGGTTTCCTTCACTTACAATGAAGGTACCGGGGCCCTAAAACAATCAACCCTGTTAAAAAAACTCAACCTTAAAGATTATGCAGCCGCAGCCGAATGCTTTTCGGCCTGGAATAAGATCACAGATCCGCTTACCGGCAAAAAAGTGGTTTGCGATACTTTAACAAAACGCAGGGCAAAAGAAATTAATTTATTTAAACAGCTATGACAACGCTTGAACAACACGAAATAAGGGGCATTACCCTTAAGAACATCACGGTAACTATCATTAGTACAATAAGTATTGTTGTATCGGTTATGACAACCTATTTCCAGCTAAAAGGTGATATAAAAGATGTACGAGCAACCCAGGAAACTCAAAACCGTGTCAACGAGATAAGACTGAAAGTCCTCGAGGGCGAAGTGGCTATATTGCAACAGGAAGTACGGGAACTGAAAGACAACAAAAAATCCTGAAAAAATATAAAATGGACATAAAATTAAGATATGTTCATTTTTCAACAAAAAAAATGAACATATCCTTACCTGCTAATCCAACTCCAGGTTATCCAGCCTTGAATAGATCTCAAGCATGGCAGCCTGGTCAATTAATGATTTTACTTTTTTAGGGCCCAATAGGTTTTGATCATCTTTTTCTTCGGTCCAGGTGCGGTTGGCATCATCTACCAGGAATTTTAATTGAGCCTTGTTTTTATCAACCTTAAACAACTCAATATATCCCCGAAGCAATACCGCGTTAAACCAATAGTTACCGGGTAATCTGCCGTTTTTATAAAAATGCTTTTCGGCGGCTTTGGCTACGCTCTGCGCATCATCCAAATAGTTTTTGTCTTTAGTAATGTTGTACAATATCACACCCGATTGCAGCATGGTACCCGCGTTATATAAATAATAAGCTGAATCAACTTTCATCGATGGTACCCTTATCGCATCATAATAAATGCCTTTGGGCGATAACAGGTGTTGTTTTGTCCAGTTGTAAGTTACAATGGCAGTATCCAGGTAAGCTTTTTTATGGGTTGCCTGGTAAAGCTGCAGGGCAACCAGAATAGCCGGACCATTTGAACAGGTGTTCTTTCCCTTTTTGTTCCCTTCAACCCAGTAAAAACCGCCGCCGCCAACCATATCATGACCTGATAACAGGAAACGGTAGATCATTTCGGAAGTATGAAGGTATTCCTTTTTATGGTTACGGGCATAGGCATCCATCAAAGCAATGGCCACCCACTCGTTATCATCATAAAAACGGGAATCCACTTTTTCCTTTACCACCATAGCCTGGTAGCCTGGTACCGGTGGTTTGGCTGAGTAATACTGATCAATAGCTTTCATAACCGGGGCTATGTATGTTTTTGATGGGTGGCCGGCCTCCATTTCGTTAGCAGCCTGAACCAGGGCACACAATKGCCACAGGAACGAATGATTACCCTTATTGGTTACCGGATCATTTGTTTCAAAATACAGGTTTGCCTTTTTATCATAAAACTTATCATAAATATTTTTATTGATGATGGCAATCCGGCTTTTATAATCGGCAGTAGTTTGGGCGGTAGCATTTAAAACTATTGCCAGGCAAAAAGATATGGCTGATATAATGTTTTTCATAGGTATGGATAGGATCGGTAAAAATGTCTTCCGGGGATTAATGCCCGGAAGACATTTCAAATTTAAAACTTACCATCGGCCTTTAATACGGCGGCGGCTTCTATCATCATTACGCCACTCAATTGAGTAGTCAGATCGGTAGTTGCAGATGGCTGGCTCTTCCAGTCGGGACTCACAAAAAGCGCCGGGCGACTGATGCCTTTTGTATACAAGGTTTGCGCGTTATATTTCAAAAACTTAACATAGGCATCACGATCTGTGGCACCTACCGCGGATTCCTGGATCAACAAGGTAAGGTATCTAACCAAAATCCCTTTAAACAAGCCTCCATCGCCCTGCCCTTCTGATTTCAACAATCCGCCGGGAGAGATGTCGGTATCGTTTATAGTAGCAGTAGCATTGCGTACCGCATCGGCCAGGTAATCGGCATTATTGGTTGCCTTATAAAGCTCCAGAGCTGCGCCCATATAAACTCCCTGGTTATAAGTAAATTTATTTTTGCTGATCTGCCCGTCATGGTTACCGTTTATACCATCCCAGATGATGCCGCTTGCCGGATCAACCAATGTTGCCTTTAGCCATGTGTAAAGTTCTTTGGCTAATGTAAGATCGGCGGCATTGTTTTTTAAGCGATACAGCCGGCAGGCAAATATAATAGCCGGTGCATTGGCTGGCGTATTTTTATAATCAAGTTGCGATTTACGCCAGGCTATTCCCCCTCCCTGGTTATCATTCTTGCCAGTTTTTATATCCGTCCATAAGGTGTTGGCAGCATCCAGGTAATCATTATCATTGGTTGCTTCATAGGCGCGCAGACTTGCCAGGGCCAGCCATTCCATATCATCATAGTATTCGTTTTGATATTTATTACCGTTGGTGGCGCGCGTGCCGTTTAGTAATGATTTCATCCGCTGTTTGTAAACCTCATTTTTAGTTCGTAAAAAAGCATCGGTAAAAATATCAAGCGTATGCGCCTGTGGCCAGTAGTTGTAATTGGTGTTACCTGCATTATTCTGTATAAAATAATTTCCGTTGGCCGATAAATAGGTGCTATAGGTTTTATCCTGTAACGAATCGGCTGTGGCTGCAAACTTATAATCTACCGTAGCAGTTGGCTTGTTGCCATAAAGCGGAAAAGGTTTATCCTTAAAACACGAGGTAAGCATCAACGGAACCATGCCAGCCAATACTACCCGTTTTATATTGTGAGTTATGATCTTCATAAACTATAGTTAAATGTTTTATTGTTGTGCCCCTGCTGATAATCGCAGGTACACAACATATAATTTTTATTACTTAACAGTAACCTTGTGGGTATAGGCTTTAGCATCGGCACTAAAATCCACCACTATATCAGCCGTTTTATTATCGGCTGCTCCTGTAAATTTGAAACAGTAATCATATTGCGAACTGTTAACAGGTACCATATAATAAAATGATGCAGCTGTATTGGCATCCGGGCGGTTATTATCAGAATTTGTGCTTCCGTAAAACTGTGTGGTAGTTACACCGGCGGCATCCTTTAAAGTAAAACGGAATTTATAACGCTCATCCCTTCCCCATGATTCCTGGTGAAATACGATAGATGCATTATCAATTTCCCATTGACCATTACTTTTATAGGGCAGATCAAACCAGATCTTGTTATCGGCTGCAAACCATAAACCTACAGATACTACCTGTGTTATAGTTGCCGACGCTGTCGTAAAATCTACTACTACCTTTTCTACTTTGGTATCGCCTGTAACTGTAGTGCTGCCATCCTTTAATAACTTTACACCATCAATTGAATAAGTTGCAGGTGTGCCTGTGTTGCGTTCAGCAAAATGATATGTTCCGGCTTTTAAAGAGGTGTATGCTTCAAATACACCGGTAGATGTTTGCTTTAAGTGCACGGCTTTACCCAGGTCATCACCGCCTTCGGTAGCAGTTCCGGTTAAATAAAGATCGGCAGGAATTTCACTAAACCCGGCAGCACGCTCAACCTCAATTGTACGCGACAAGCTGCTTTTTTGTACGTTGATACCTTTTGACGACATTACCGTCCATTTTAATTTACCGGTTTCCTGTGGCTGGATTCCTGCCAGGTCGGCAATTTTGTTCAGGTCCTTAAATGAGATGGTTAGTTTGTTGTATAAGCCGTTACCATCTGATGGCATAATATATAAAGGTTTTGAGAAATCGCCGGTAGCTTTATCAAAAGCAACCTCATATACTACAAGGCCGTTATCTTCGGCTTGTGCCTGCTCCCACTCAAATGATGCTGAACCTGATGCCGGTTCAAGCTTTATAAATTTGTTATCGGCCGGGGCAAAAAAGTTATTTACTGCCGATACCTTTGTGTGGTTAAGGGTTTTATCTTTTTTACAGCCGGATACAATTATTAATGCCAATATGCCTGCCATAAGGCAGAAAGTAATTTTTTTCATGATCTTAATTGATTATAATTTTTTATAAATAATTATTGAACTACCACCCTGGATTTTGAGTAAGATTTGGATCAACAGCACGCTCGTCGCGTGGCACCGGCCATAAGTAAGCCTTACTTTTATCGAAGCTGCGCAGATTAGCCCTGATGTACCCGTTATCAACAGACAGCGGACCAAATTTTGCTCCATGCGCCCAGCCGTTCAGTACCACCTCGGCTGTTTTCCACCTGCGGATATCGAATATCCGCAGACCTTCCATAGCCAATTCACTACGGCGTTCGTTACGAATGATA
The DNA here is from genome assembly GCF_056400585.1 of Mucilaginibacter sp. P5_A6. Classification (NCBI taxonomy): domain Bacteria; kingdom Pseudomonadati; phylum Bacteroidota; class Sphingobacteriia; order Sphingobacteriales; family Sphingobacteriaceae; genus Mucilaginibacter; species Mucilaginibacter sp. P5_A6. The sequence goes on from NZ_JBFUKZ010000022.1 coordinate 104,866, forward strand.
TTACGCAGATCGGCCTGTGCAGCGCCACTAAAGTTAAGTGCAGGCGCATCAGTAAACCCGGCACGCGAGCGGATGGCTTTTATGGTTTTATCCCAAACACCGGCATCCATCTGACCAAGTTCATTTTTAGCTTCGGCATACATGAGCAGCACATCAGCATAGCGGATCAGGATCAGATTTAAACCCGACTGGAAATTTACGGCAGATGTAGGGTCGTAATATTTGCGGATGTAGTAACCTGTCGGTGAGCTTACTTTGCCAGGTGCATATTCATCCAGTTTATCCGCACCGGGATCAGATCCGGGTTTGGTGTAAATGGTTTGGATACTGTTATCAGGCTTTTTCCATTTATATAAATTGTATACAACGGTATTAGTCATCCTTGGATCACGGTTTACATATGGATTATCCTCGTTATAGCCAGATCCGGCCTCGCTAATCTTTTTGCCATTATCCATCAGGTAACTGTCAACCAGTTCCTGCGTTGGGGCAAGGGCGTTTAAACGGGCACCGACGGCCAATGGTGCAAAATCAAAAAACTGGCTGTATGTTCTGTCGTTAGGTACAAACTCCAGGTCAAATATCACCTCGCTGTTATACTCGTTTTGCGGTAAAAACAATCCCTCATATGATGGGAATAAGCTGTAGGTACCATTGGTATTATCGTTGATCAGTTTTTCGCAGGTAGTTGCAACATCCTGCCAGCGGCTATCATAAAGGTAAACCCTCGCTTTGAGCGCAATGGCGGCTCCTTTGGTAATTCGGCCCTTATCGGCTACAGCATACGCTGTGTTAACCGGCAATGCCGCTGCCGCTTCATCAAGTTCTTTCAGTACAAAATCAATTACCTGGGCTTTTGGCGTGCGGGCAATTGTTTTTGAATCATCAATAGTGACGTCTTTATCAAACAAAGGCACATCACCAAACCAGGTAGCCAGTTGAAAATAATGATAAGCACGAATAAACCGGGCTTCGGCCTTCATCCTGCTTTTAAGGCCGGCATCCAAAGCTGCTACCCTATCCGCATTTTCCAAAAATATATTACAGGTTTTGATGCCTGCATAGTGGTATCCCCACTCCTCTTTAATACGCCCCAACGAAGGATCATAAGTTCCGGCTGCCAGCGACGCCACCCCATTGGCATCGCCGCGGCCGTTATACGCATTGTCGCTCATTCCTTCGTTATAAAAGAAATAATCGCTGCGGAACATTTGTGAATAGGCAGTATTTAATACGCTCTTTGCTTTTTCTGCAGTTGTCCAGAAATTGGCATCGGTAAATTTATTTACCGGCGCCAGATCGAGTTTTTTACAGGCCGAAACTATAACAGTTACCAGGGCCATAAAAAACAAGGTTCTATATGTTGTTAATTTCTTCATGTATAATAAATTATAATGTTACATCAATACCAAACCCATAATATATCGGCGTTGGGTAAGACCTGCCACTATTTGCACCGCCGCCTTGTGGTACATTGGCGTTACTGGTAAGCTCGGTTGATTCGGGGTCAAGAAATTTCATACCTGAGAAAGTGAAAATATTTTGACCAGACACATAAGCTCTAACCTTATGCGTACCTATGGCTTTGGCAACGCTTTGCGGTAATGAATATCCCAAAGTCACGTTTTTAACGCGCAGGTATGAGCCGTCAAAAATGTACATATCAGATCCCCGCCTGAAGTTGTTGGTATTTGACTGGCTGCCGGCGGCGGCAAGGCGCGGATAACGGGCATCAGGATTTTGAGGTGTCCAGTAGTCCAACTGGTGCTGATAGATCACCTGTGAGTAGTTAAAGTGGAATGGCTCAACCTGTTCGCCACGTACAAACATGCTACGTTTGCCTACCCCCTGCATAAACAGGTTAAAATCGAAGTTTTTAAAGGTAACATTGTAGGTAAACCCAAAAGTTAAACGAGGGAAACCGTTCCCTAAAACAAACCTGTCGTTATCATCAATAATTCCATCTTTATTAACATCCACATAACGGTTATCTCCTGGCGAAACAGTTAAACCGGCAGGTTTTGACCCGTTAACAATATCATTCAGGTTTTGGAAATAGCCATCGCGTTTTAACCCAACATATGAGCCAATTGGCAAACCAACTTTATTAATCAACTGCAATTCATCATAGGTTTTTATCTGGTCGCCGCCTTCAAGATATAATACTTTGTTTTTGGTATCGGCTACGTTGAAGGAGAAAGAGTGATTGAAGTTTTTGCCTGATAAACGGTAGTTAACGGTTAGTTCCCATCCGCGGTTTTGTACTTTACCGGCATTATAGTCAGGTACCTGCGCACCATACACACCAGGCACTATTGGTGGCAATAAAATATCTCTCGTCTCTTTATTAAAATAATCAACCGCAATATTTAATGTATTTTTCAGGAAACCGGCGTCAACACCTATATTCAATGTTGCAGCCCGTTCCCAGCGGATATCGGGATTAGCAAATTTAATCTCGGTACCGCCTACGCCAGAATTATTAAAACCGTACGCATTCTGAAACGGACCATAGGTACGCTGGTATTGATAATCGCCCACATTCTGGTTGCCCAAAATACCATATGATGCCCTTAATTTCAGATCGCCATAATTGTCCCGGTAATGCTGCATGAAATTCTCTTCAGTAATCCTGTAACCAACAGATCCGGAAGGAAAGAAAGCATTACGATTTTGCGTATTGAACTTTGATGAAGCATCTATCCTGAAATTAAACTCACCGTAAATTTTATTCTGGAAATTATAACCGGCACGACCAAAAGCAGAGTTCAGGCTACTTTCGGTAGTATTGTTATTGGTTGCCGATGATGATGGATCGATGATGGTTCCTGTAACAGGAGTACCAAGTTCCGGGTCGGTATATTTAAGACGCAGGTAATTGCTTTGATTGGTTGATGATTCATTAGCCACGCCTATCAACACATTAACATTATGCGATTTGTGGAATGTTTTGGTGTACTCCGCTATTACCTGCGTGTTCAGGAAAAGGTTTTTGTTGTTATCATCATTGGTATTCCTGTCGGCGCCATAAGTCCCTTTCGGGAAATAGTCAACCTCTATCACCCTGCCAAACATATGATTTGCTAAAAGCGTTCCGCCAAAAACACCTTTTAGTTTAAAATCTTTGGTAATGGCCAGCTCGGCGTTTAAATTACCAAATATGTTATCGTTATCGCGTTTACGGTAGCCACCGGCTTCTAATATTCCCAGCGGGTTAAACTCTGTTAACACATCATTGGTCAGGTACCTGCCCTGGTCGTCTTTTATTTTATAATAGGTGGGTGTTCTGCCCGCGTCAACTATAAGGGTTGATGTATTGTAGGAATGTTCTTTTATTTCGGTGCGTGAGTACGACAGGATACTTGTAAGCTTTAGCTTACCGTACTCGCTGCTTAAATTTATCCGGTAATTGTAACGGCGCAAGCCATAATTTGGTCCAACTAAATTGCTGCGCTGATCTGTTACCCCTGCCGATACAAGGTATGATGAGGTAGCATTACCTCCTGTTAAAGCCAGGTTATGGTTTTGCAGTACAGCATTCTTTAAAATAGCATCCAGGAACCATTGCTGATCGCCCTGCTGCTGAAAATTGCGGATATCCTGCGGACTATAGATAGGTTGCAAACCTGCATTTACAACGGCCTCATTCCTAAGGATAGCATTTTCATAACTGTGCACCGGCTTGTACCCTACATGCGGCTCCTGCACACCAGCCTGCCCATTGTAGCTTAATTGCGTATTTGAATTTTTCTTTCCCTTTTTAGTAGTAACTAATATCACGCCGTTTGCCGATCTTGAACCGTAAATGGCGGCGCTACCCGCATCCTTTAATACAGAAACGCTTTCAATATCCTGTGGATTAAGCAAATTGATATCGCCACCGGTTATACCATCTATAACCACCAGCGGACTGTTATTGCCCAACGTGCTCACACCGCGAATATTAATATTGGCATAAGCCCCCGGCTCCGAATTGGTTTGCTGAATGATAAGATTTGGCGACGTACCCTGCAAAGCCTGGGTTAAATTTACCGATGGCTTACCCTCGATAGCTTTTGATGAAATCTGATCGACGGCGCCGATAATATTGGCGCGTTTTTGTGTGCCGTAGCCAACCACAACAACCTCATTTAACGAAGTACGCTCCGGCGATAGCTGCACGTTTATGGTAGTTTGGCCGCCTACAGAAATTTCCTTTGATGTATAGCCAATAAAACTGAACACCAGGATCTCGTCGCTGCCTACATTGTTTAACGTAAAGGTTCCGTCGGTATTGGTAATGGTACCTGTTGTGGTGCCTTTTATTTTTACACCAACACCAGGGAATGGCAGGTTATTTTCGTCGGTTACCTTACCCGTTATTTTAATGGGGACTGGCGGGGCCTGCTGTATACCTCCCGGATTATTTTCCAGCTCGTTTTTTTCGTCGATAACAACTACATCATCAATAATTTTGTAGCTGAGGTTAAATGGAGTTAACACCTCATTAAGCACCTGTTTGATGCTTTTATTTTTGGCGTTTAAAGTCACCCTGTATTCCGGCTTTAGTACATTGTCTGCGTAAGCAAATTTTATATGTTTATCGGCCGAAATTTTATCAAGGGCATCAGTAAGCTTTGAGTTTTTAAACTTAAGCGTAACTGATACCTCTAAAAATTTCTGACCAAATGAATCATTTGCAACGGCCGAGAGGCACGTAAAGCAAACAACAAAGCAGGCGAGCGAGGTAAATTTCATTAATATTATTACATAACGAACTACTCCATTTGAAAATAGAGATATATTCATAGATTTGAGATAATTAAAGTGTTTGAAATTGAAGTGCTCTGTTCTGAATTGGACCTCGAAACGTTGCACTTATTATTAACCTGGCATTTTAAGCAACCCTGTTCAAATCCCTTTGATCAGGGTTTTTTTTATGTATTTATGTCATCATTCTTTTTTTAATTTAGGTTAGCTAATAATTGGTTATATTTTTTACTAATCGGTTTAATTTAACAGCCTTTACCCTTCAGGCGATAGCCGGATCCCTCCTGTATGGCTTTACCTTTCACCAGCTTAGATATGATCTTCATGATATTTACTAAGGATACATTGGTAAAATTGGCCGAGATAGAACACTTCACTAAATTGATATCGGCATTAACTTTCACATTGAAGCGGTGCTCAATGGTATTTAGAACTTCGGGCAGTGGCATATTTTTAAATACCAGGTCGCCGTTTTTCCAGGCTGTGAGCACCTGCACATCCACCATCTCTTTTTTTACCGCCTGGTTGTTATCCCTGTTAAATACTACTTCCTGGGCGGGAGTTAAAAAAATGGTTTGTGATCTTTTTGCGTTATTGGCCGCACCAATAACACCTACTTTACCGCTTAAAACATCAACTTTTACAAAATGGTCTTCGGGGTAGGCTTTTACATTAAAGCTTGTACCCAGTACCTGGGTACGGATGGCGCCGGTATGCACAATGAACGATCTTTCGGCGTTATGGGCCACATCTAAAAATGCCTCACCTACCAAAGTGATCTCTCTTTTATCGCCGCGAAATTTTTCGGGATAGATTAGCTTGCTGCCGCCATTAAGCCAAACTTTTGTACCATCTACCAGCGTTACGTTTATTATTTTCCCGTTAGCTGCGGCTATTTGTTTATTAGCGATGGGAGATACATAATCAAGAATGTTATTACGATAGATATATGCCGAGAAACATAAACCGGCAAACAGGGAAGCAGCAACAAGCCATTGCTTTTTAAAGGTTTTATTTTTGCCCGATCCATCAATTTGTGCGGTGATTCGGTTGTATACCTCATCGCTGTTAAATTCAACACCATGGTTGTTAACTTCGGGCGCATTGCCCAAATCAAGCTCATCAAAATATTGATTTACGATTTCTTCCTGCAAAGATTGGTCCTTCGCGGCGATCTGCTTTTTCCTGAAATTAAACTTTCTCATGGTTTATATATGCAGGATGCATCCAACATGCCCTACCCCCCAAAGAAGTTTAAAGTTTTTTTTAAGAAATTATTTAGTTGAGTTAGAAGCGTTCAAAATTGTTCTAAAAATTGACTTGCTGTTAATATTGGGATTTACCGAAACGGATGAAGGATTAACAAATCCTGATCCCCGGTAATAATACAATGAGCGGATTCAGAAATAGCAATTTCAAGAAATTTATTATCCTTGGGATCACGACATTCATCAATATTTATTGCAGGGTCAGCCATTAATGCCAATGATCTGAAATCGTCAATAATCTCAAGTCTGATTTCCAAAGGCAAATACTTATCAAACTTAGGTCTGACAAATACATCGGTAAATTCATTGGCTGTAGCTTGTGATAGAAGGATTATACCGTCTCTTCTTACCCTATTCAGTACTTTTCTTGCAGTTGAATTTGGCCACTGATTAAAGTATTAGTGTCAATAATAAATCTTTTAATCCTCTTCATTTAATAACGCATCCAGTTTTTCTTCTGTTAATCCGTTATTAGCCGCTATCCGGCCCGCTTCATCGAGTAAGCGATCAAATTCAACTTCCTTAAGACCTCTTAAAACTGCATTTATTTTTTCTTCATAACGCGCCCTTACAGAAGGCGTAACGTTACGCCATGCCCTTGCAAGAGTACTATCAACATCTAACACAATACGATCCATAGCATCCTTAAATTGATACTAACAAATTTACATAATAATTCTTCAAATAACTATGATCAAACCCAGGCACCCTAAATTCAATTCATAAAAACTGAGCTTGCCGGCACAACATCTGCATGCGAAAACGAACGGAGAAAGCCCGATTTATATTCAGCCAGTTTCTCTTTCTGGTTTTGTGCCTTGAGGCTTTGATACAAACCTAATAACGACCATCCGTTACCCGGATTATGTACCAGGTCTTCCCGGTAAACCTGCTCTGCCAAAGTATTATCATCGTTTTTTAAAAGGTAGGCGCCCAAAAATTGCCGCGCAGGGATAGGCCATTCAGCGGGCTCAGCATAAATCATATTGTCTTCCACTTTTACAGCCTTGTTAAGGTATGCAATACCGCTTTCATATTTGTTTTGTGCCAATAAAATTGCCCCGGCCAGTATATTTTCTGCTATCGTGGCTCCTTCTAAAGCAGTATTAAAGGGACTACGCCTGCCATTTAAAACAGGGTTGTTAATATTACTCTGCAACAACATTAGCTGCCTGCTGGCAGAATCCGGCTTGCCGCTATAAATAAAGGCCAATCCTTTTGCAAAATTTTTCAGTATCCGGGCATAAGTCCAACCGGGATCTGGTTCAACATTATCCTTCAGGATTTCATCCCATTTACCAAGGCGCACCATGGTAAGCACAGGCATCATATACAAATACTGCGAATAATTATCATCCGGCGCAGGCGAAACGCTATTCCGGCAATGTAAAGCAGCATCCATGCCTTTTGCATACATCCCCCCACTAAAAGCACAATAAGTTTGCACCGCGTACAGGTGCGGTATGGCTTTAGCAAGAGAAATGTTTTTTGCAATTGAATAATACGCGAGGACACTTTTATTGGCCTTGTCGTTGGCATCTACACCCTGAAAATACAATCCGTTTCTCTGGTAAACATGGCTCGCCATATGAACCATATGACCTACACCGGGGAACAGTCTTTTTAAAGGTTCGGCATTTGCCATAACCGCGCCGGGGTTACGGGATGCCTCTACCAGGTGAATATAATAATGCAAGGCAGCAGGATGCTCAGGGTTTGCTTTCAAAACACGTTTACAAAGATCAACCAGTTCTGGTGTCCATTCTTTTGACGATCCGTCTGTATTCCAAAAATCCCAGGGATGTATCAGCATTATGGCATCTATATACAGCATTTTTATGTCAACATCTTCGGGATACACCGATATCAGCTTCTTCATACCTTGCGCATAAGCCTTTTCATCATGTGTAGTTTGTTCCTGCACTACCGGATACCGCAGCTTCATAACCCTGATGAGTGCTTTTTCTTTTTCGGTTGCATTATTAGCATTCACGTTTAATTGTTTTAAAACCGCGGGCAACCCTTTTGGTATAATATACACGTTAGCATTATAGTAAGGGCCCATGCTTAATGCCTGCCCCCAATAGGTCATGGGCGAAGAGGGGGCAAACCGGGCCGCTTCTTTAAACGAGGCTAATGCCTCTTTCATATGATAACTATAGTACATGGTTAAACCCTGGTTAAAATAAAACCGGGCGCTGTCATTATGGGTTGAAATAGCGTAGCTATAATGCCCCCAGCCAGGTAATTTTACAATGAATTTTCCCTGAGCGGTAGTGTCCGCATCACCAATGGCCGAAGGTGAGCCGCAAGTGACCACATTGGTTCTCTTAACCTCTTTTTTGCCGGGTAACTTTTTGATTTGAAATGCAAACAAATATGTTCCTAACAAAAGAACAGGGAGTGCGAAAAAAAGCGATATCTTTTTCATTTTCAGCTTTTTAAACAGATTTAACGATAAACAGGCAACCGGCAATATTTTTAACTGGAGTTGGATGAAAACTACAAGCCTACATTGGTTTAACAAATTTAAACAATAGTTTTTTAAATAATCATAGGATAGAATTATCTCCTAAATTATCATATGCACCAGCAGCAAGGCAATCACAGATGGCAAATAATCTGTAAGCCCGGTACGCAGATAGCGCAAAGCTATAGTGATCTGATTTTCGACAGTTTTTATGGAGATATTTAAGCGGGAAGCGATCTCTTTATTAGATAGGTATTCCTTACGACTGAGGGTAAAGATCTGGCGGCATTTTTCAGGCAGTCGGGCAACATTGCTTTCCAGTAGCTGGCTAATGTCATTTTGAAGGAGTTTGCTATCGGCGGTATATTTTTCTATCAGCTCTTCAATAACTTCCAGGTTGAGCGTGGCTTTTTTGGTGCGGATATAATAGATAACCCGGTGCCTGATAGCAACTTTGAGGTAGGCTTCCACCGAAGTGATGTTTAGCTGGTTTCGTTTTGTCCACAAATCGATAAACAATTCCTGCACCAGGTCTTCGCAAACATCGCGGTCCCTGAATAGATTATAAGCAGCATGAAAAAGTTTGGCCGAATATCTTTTATACAGTAATTCAAATGCCTCACGGTCATCCAGCCTTAGTAAATCTAACAATTTAGCATCGGGCCACATTTGATATTCCTTACCTGGAAGCATAAATGGACTGTAAAACGGTTTCTGAATTGGATAGGCATAATTACAAGATTATTTTTAAATAAAAAACTTTTTTTGTTTCAGGCAAATTTTGCTCCCTCAGGAGGCAAAAAACAAACCCGGCAGCTTTAATAAAACTGCCGGGTTGATAAAAAGACAAATGCTTTTCTATACCACTCTTCCCATTAACGGGTCGCTAAAGCTATGTTTACCGGTTTCAACACGGCCTGCGTACCTTTTTTCGAAAGTGTGACTACCGGTTACTTTCACACTGAAATCGTACCAACCATGGCTTTTAGCCAGATCAAGCGTTAATGCGTTTTTACCCTTTTTATTTAATAATGTTTTATGATTGTTGGTTTTATAACCATGATCTATAACTTCAACAGTATAAGCCTTATCTGGACTTAAATTAAATAGTTTCAGGGCGATATTGCCGGTTAGTTTTCCGGCCAGTTCCTGGTATTCGCAGGCCACATCAACTAATGGATCGGCAGCGGTGCCTTTATATTCACGAAAGAAGCCGTTTGGCCCGTAAACACGCAGGTGGTATTCACCGTTCTCAAATTCGTGTATTGGCCATGTATCGGCCAGGCTATCGCCTGCGGTAAGCGCGTAGGCCCAGGTGCGCAAAGGCTCCATTTGCTGCGGATCATTAAAACTTGCATATTTACCGGGCGCATAAACATTGAATGCCGAGCCTAAAGCTTTATTACCAAATGCCTGTTTACTTGCATTAAATTTTATTTCGAAAGATTTTTTATCAGCACTTAATTTACCATCTGCGTACAACTGGTATGGCAGGGCCGATGACGGTTTTATGCCCTTTTCCTGTTGGGCCATATAAGGCGAAGCGTACGGATCTTTGTTGATCCCGGCTATTTCATCGGCAGTGAGCAGTTTATAGGTGGGCAGTTTTTTAAATTTGGCCATGTGGATACTTTCGTAAAAAGTATCTTTAACAACAAACTCAGGGTTGGCTATTTTTTCGCCGTTGTATGGGCGAAAAACAGAGGTTAGGTCACCGCAAACTGTGCGGCGCCAGTTGCTGATATTTGGTTCAACTACTTTTTTACCTGTTTTTTTACTTAAAAAATTCTCCAGGAATTGTAGGGTTGAGGTATGGTCAAAAACTTCGGAGTTTACCCAGCCTCCCTTGCTCCATGGCGAAGCAATTACCAAAGGAACACGATAGCCTAAACCAATAGCGCTTTCACGATCATAAACTTCGGGAAAATTGTCGCGGGCTTTTTCCTGTTCAAGGGTTACAAATTCAACACTGGTATCAATTCCTTTTGAAACTTTACCTGTTCCCTCTTTGTGCGGATGAGGCGCTACAAACGGCGGCACGTGATCAAAATAACCATCGTTCTCGTCGTAAGCCAATATAAAAATAGTTTTTTTCCAAACTTCGGGGTTTTTAGTTAGGATATCCATCACTTCGGATACATACCATGCGCCATACCATGCCGAGCTGGGGTGATCAGAAAAGTTCTCGGGTGCCGATAACCAGGATACAGTTGGCAAGGCCCCTGTTTTTACATCCTCCCTAAACTGGTGCAGTACATCGCCTTTGGGTACCAGCAATTCGCGTTCGGTACCGTTATCATTATATTTCAGGTTAACCAGTGTGCGGTAATGCGGATCATTTGTATTGGTTACAAAACCTTTTTGATGCAGGTTTTTTTCGCGTTGCGATAGTTTGGCAAACTTACCCGGATCAAGGCTGGCCATATCTTTTTTGATATTATCCAGGTCGCGTTTTTTTTGTTTAAGCTGTTTTTTTAGATGATCAATATGCGCATCGCCGGCAGGTAAGGCCGCAATTTGCTTTTCAACATCAGCTATCTCATCCGGCAAAAGGGTAAATCTTTTTTGCAGGTGCGCTATATGTTTATCGTAAAGCTTGATATTGTACTGACCAAAAAACTCTAAGGGGTTATCCTGGAAATTTGATAACCAGGGATCTTCCTCTCCCACAAAACCGGTATCAATAGCTATTTCGTTCTGGTAATGTTTCCATGAAATATCATGGTCTTCCAAACGCTCGGGGAAAGTAGCCCAGTTGAGTGTGCCATAATCCATATCATCATTCCAAACATGGGCACGGGAATTTTCATGCTGCTCGGCGCGGATAGTTCCGCTCCAAAAGTATAGCCTGTTGGGGTTGGTGCCGGTAAGCGACGAGCAAAAATTCTGGTCGCATACGGTAAAGGCATCAGCTAAAGCATAATAAAAAGGGAGATCCTCGCGGTTATGGTAGCCAAGCGTTAAAGGCATGTGGCTATACTCCTTTATGCCGTTTTGTTTTACATTAAGCCACTGATCAAATTTACCGTCATTACGGGCATTAACCTGGTTGGCCCAGGAGTGCGGTAACGACGACATCCAGGTAGCTTTGGTCCCCTTAATATCCAAACGGAAAGGCGCATAAGTTTCGCCTTTATTATTGGTTTGCAGCCATACCTTGTTTTTATTTGGCAGATCGATAGCCCGCGGATCATTATATCCGCGCACACCCTTTAACATACCATAGGTATGATCAAACGAGCGGTTTTCCTGCATCAGGATCACAATGTGCTCCGCATCCATATAGGTGCTGCCCGGGGCCGGGTTTATAGCCATCGCTTTTTGAATAGATTCGGGTAAAACGCCGGCAAGCCCCGCCGCGCCGGTTAGTAAAGCCGCCTTTTTAAGAAAATCTCTCCTTGAGTCACGCATGTTTTTTTATTTTGACCATTTAAACCATGGTCAATAGTCCGTAGACCATGGTTGTTGTTTGAATACAATATCTTATCCAACCATGGACTATCGTCCATGGACTAATTATCTTTTAGCAATTACCTGTTCGCACAAACCCAACGAAAGCGTCATCCCGTTACCGCCAAGACCGTTTATGATGGTTACACCATGCTCAACATCTACAATTAATTCGGTTGCCCCGTTGGTCATTTTTGGGTAGATGCCGTGCCACGATTGCAGGAGATTCCAGTCCTTAAAATTAGCAAAGGTGTGTAAGTATCCGGTTATTAAATTATTAATAAATGCCTTGTCAAAAGGGTCGTGCACCAGGCCGTACTCATGCGAATCGCCTATGGTAAGTTCTCCACTGCCATTTTGCGATACCATAACATGAATACCCCAGTTAAGGTGTACAGCATATTGCTCTTCATAACGTTTGCGCAATGCGGGCAATGAAGCTGCTGCCTGGAAACCAGGATAATGGATCATGGATAAACCACCGCATAACGATGGACCAATGCGCCATTCATCCGGCTGGCTAACCAAACGCATCATTTGTAACTTACACTTGGTAATTTCGGTTTGGGCAAAAAGTTCGGGGTATAAGGTTTCAAAGTCGGCACCGCTGCAAACAAATATTTCATCGGCCTGCCAGCTTTGGGTGCCTGAGTATACTTTAGGGTGCTCAATCCGGCTGATAGCGGTGTTCCAATGAAATTCCACACCAAATTTATCGGCCAGGTATTTTGCCACCTGCCCCACGGCCTCCCGCGATTCGATGATCATTTCCTCGCCGCTCCATAATGCGCCTTTTAATCCATCGGTATTTATGGCCGGTGATTTTGAGATAGCTTCGCCAGGTGTTAATAGTTTACAATCGCGGTACTGATGGTTAACCTCTACATATTCCTTTATCACCTGCAGCTCATCATCATGATAAGCCAGGTGTAATGAGCCTACTTCATTATGCCAGATATTGGCTTCGGTACAAATGGTTTTCCAGATGCTGCGCGAGAGCATAGCACGCTCAAACATTGGTCCGGTAGTCTGCCCTATTGGCCAAATCATCCCGAAGTTACGGATTGATGCGCCAACCGCACGTTCATTACGTTCAAACACGGTTACTTTGCAGCCACGTATGGCAAGGGCCCGGGCGGTTGCCAGGCCTACTATGCCCGCGCCTATGACTATCGCAGAGCCTCCCGGCCCCCTGAAGGGGGAGCTTTTTGAATTACTATTTTCTTTCATTTTGTTGTTGTCATTAAGTCGTTGTTCGTTAAGTCGGCGTTTTGAATTTTGCCTTTTGAATTTTGACTTGATTTAGCACTTTGCAAAAAGTAAATGAGCGATAGTACACTGCAAATGCCCCCTACTACTGCTACAACCATTACACCCTCTTTAAAAAATGTGCCCCAGCTAATGTTTGGGCGACCTAATTCTTTGATAAACAAAATGCTTACGCTGCCCAGGTAACCCATAGAATCGGCTATGTACATAATGAAGCCTACGTTGCTGCGGTAATTAAAGGTAGCTATCATCCTATCAAAAAATATAGCATTGTAAGGCACGTAGCCCATATAAAGGCCAAGACCGGCCATGGTCATCCAGCTTACCGGGCTTATCATTTTCAACGAGAATAACAGGGTTGATACACCTACCAGCACACAGCCACCTATAATAAACAGGTGAATGATACTGAAAGCCCTTAAATTCTTTTTTACAAGGATGAGCAGGCTCATGCCAACCAAAACTATAACGGAAATAATGGAATCTATATTGGTGTAAATGCTGTTACTTTTTATGCCCAGGTCGGCCCAGATCTCTACTTCAAAATTGTCGCGTACATCGCGCATAACGGTGAGCAGCACATATATGATAATGGTGAGGATAATACCAGGTAAAAACCGAACCAAAAACTGCTTACGTTCGGTTGCGTCCATAGGGCTGCGCTCTGCACGCAACTGCTTATCCCGGGCAGTTGGGGCAGGCATCAGTTCCATACAAAAAACAAAAAGTAACAAGGGTAAAACAAATAAAGCGCCTGTTAAAAAAGGCATATGATATTCGTTCACATGGAAAACCGTAAGCAATGTACGCCCAACTGTTTTTACAAACCCCGATGCAAATATCAGGCTGATAGATAATACCGCTGCCATAAATTCGGTTGAGCGGCGGCCTTCAAGGTAACCAAAAACCAAACCCCAGATGAGCCCTAAAGGAAAGCCGTTAAGGAACAGGAAAATAATATTCCACGGTGCGGGTACAAAAGCAAAGGCAAGCAAAGCTGCCCAGGCAAAACCGATAAGTGCTAAAATATAACGCCCCCTGGTTTTGCTGTTCACTTCGGCAATAAAGCGGATACCGTAAAATTTGCTTAAGGTGTAACCTATTACCTGGGCTATTACCAGCCACACCTTATAATCAACATGCAGGTATTGCTGTCCGGTAAAGGTTCCGGCTGCAAAAGCTTTACGGAAAGCATACATTGAAGTATATAAACCAAATGCCGAAACCGCCGCCATAACTGATAGCAGCGAATAAGGCCATTTGGCAACCTTTGCCCGTAAACCATCAATCAGGCTCATTGTTTACTGGTTTATAATATCAATAACCTGTGCAATATCATCAATAATATGGGTGGGGTTGTAGGTTTCCAGTTCGGCGCGGGTAAATATGCCGGTAGTTACGCCAATTACATATTTACAGCCGGCATTTTGTCCTTCGCGCACGTCAACCTCAGTATCCCCTACTTTGACAACTTCCAGCGGATCTGTTATACCACCCTCCATCATCATTTTCCGAATCATATACGGATGCGGGCGACCAAGCTCTACTTCATCCGACCCAACAACGTAGTCTATCAAACCCTTTTCGCGCCATTGTAAACGATTAACAATGGTATCGGCAATATCGCGCGAAAAACCGGTATTTATGCCTACCAATATACCATTTGCACGTAATGCGGCAAATGTTTCCTCTACATTTGGCAGCGGCTCAATACCTGGTTCATATTGGTAAAAATTGATCATCTGCTGCACAAATTCTTTGTGAATAGTGCTTACCAGTTCATAAGTTATAACAGCTGTGTTTGCTTCATGCTCATGCAGCATTTTGCTAATGGCAAGGGTCTTTTCGTAACCCATTAAGGGGTCTATTTTTGATAGCTCAACTGCATAGCCCGATTTTTTCATGGCAGCCTGGAAGGCTTTGCTCACTTCATGATCATCTTTAACCGTAGTGCCGGCTATATCAAAAACAACTAATTTAATACTCATAAACAAATATAAAATGTTTAGCAATACTAAACTTAATTTATTACCAGCAAACTAATTTTGTGTTAAGGTTTGGTTAAGGTCGTCGATTTGAGGATTTAAAAATTTGAAGATGAGKCAGTTTTCAAATCGACAAATTTTCAAATTCATTTCTGCTTCCCAAAAAAGATTAAACGATGACAATTGAAAAATTTGAGGACGAGATAATTTTCAAATCTTCAAATCGGCACATTTTCAAATTATAAAACTCATTTCTTCTCTTCAAAAAAATAAACAACCAGCATACTTGCGGTTGTTGTACCCAGGTTTTTGGGTGTATGGGGGATACGGCCATCAAACAACATCGAATCTCCCTGGTAAAGTTTTACCTTATCGTCATTAAACTGGTATTCAATTTCCCCGCTTAAAATATACTTGTACTCAAACGCTTCGGTTTCCACCATCGGGCGCGATGCATCAGGTTCCAGTTCAAGTATTACAATATCTACAGTTGATTGTGTTATAGACTGGGTAAAGATCCTTTGATAATGAAAGCCCGCGGCATGTTCCTTTTCAAAATGCTCATACTCGGCTTTGCGCTTTACCAATACCGGCACAGGATTATCTTTTGACCGGATACCCTTAAAAAACTCGTTCATATCGATTTCAAGGGCTTTGATAATATCTATCAATACAATAAGCGATGGTATTGTGCGGCTGTTTTCTATCTGCGATATTAGTCCTTTACTTACATTGGCCCTGACAGCCAATTCCTGAACAGTTATATTTTTTTCTCTCCGGCGTTCCTTAATGCTGTTACTGATCTGTATCAGTATATCCTCTTCCATAATGTTTAGTATTGGTAAACATGCGCAAAATAAAAAAAAATTGTCGAGCCCCCCAACCCCCTAAAGGGGGAGCTTTTGAATTGCATGCTTTTAATCTGCTGCATTTATGATTACTAAACGACTCTAAACCATATTTTTATATAATAAATAACTATACTAATCAAAAAGCCCGTTTTTAGGGGATAAGGAGGCTGCCGTTATTATTCATAAACATTTAATAATAACATAACCTCAATCGCCTTAATTTGCAATAAAATCTACCAACATGACATTTTCCTTATACGACCCGCGGGCTGTAGTGAAAGAAGTATTTTCACTTTATGAAAAATTTGGCGACGAAGACTACATAGGTGAGCCGGTTTCGCAGTTGGAGCATATGTCGCAGGCTGCAGCTTTGGCACAGGCCGAGGGACATGATGATGAAGTAATTTTGGCTGCTTTTTTTCATGACATTGGCCATTTATGTGCCGAAGCCGGTGAAGTCGAAAGTATGGATGGCATGGGCAACGTTGATCACGAGCAAATTGGCGCCGACTTTTTGCTGGAACGCGGTTTTTCTGAAAGAGTAGCTAACCTGGTACAGGGACATGTAATTGCCAAAAGATACCTTACCTATAAATATCCAGAATACTATAACTGCTTATCTGATGCCAGTAAGGCAACCCTCAATTTCCAGGGAGGTGTGATGACGGCTGACGAAGCCGCTGATTTTGAGCTTCATCCTGATGCCGAACTGATTATCAGGCTGCGTTACTGGGATGATATGGCCAAAGAAATGAATGTGCCAATAGATAACATACAATATTTAAAAACCATCGCGCTTAGTCATTTACAACAGGTTAACTCATAAAACATTCATGTTAAATTTTTGTAACGGGCTTGTGATATTACCGTTACAAAAACCACCTGCTTAACACAGGGTGAACAAAAGCTTAAGTATTGCTTAATGCTAAATTGGTTTACTAATAATAAACAAAGTTTAGTATTGCTGCATGAAAAAAGCAAAATTCTCACCCTTAAATTTTAGCAGATGAATAAGTTTTACCAACGACTAACAACCGTTATTACGGTTTTGTTATTTTGTATTGCGCCATCTATATTATTAGCCCAAAGCAAAATAAGCGGTACAGTTACCGACGAAAATCACTTACCACTACCAGGTGTAAGTGTAAGAATTAAAGATCAAAACAAAGGAACAGTAACCGATATTGAAGGCCGTTACATTATTTCGGCGAGCACGGGTCAAACGCTTTCTTTTTCATTTATCGGCTACACACCACAATCTGTTGTGGTAAGTGATAAGGCGGTAATAAACATTAGCCTTACCGGTGATAACAAAACATTAAACGAGGTAGTTGTTACCGCGCTTGGTGTTAAAAAGGAAACCAGGCGGATTGGTTATGCCATACAGGCCGTAAACGGCGATGCATTAACCACAGCCCGCGACCCTAACCCTATTACAGGTTTAATAGGTAAGGTTGCCGGTGTAAGTGTAGGTCCATCTGCCGAGTTATTGGGCAACCCAAATGTTTTAATAAGAGGTAACCAGGTATCCTTATATGTAGTTGATGGTTTCCCTATTAATACGGATACCTATAACATCAGTCCCGATGATATTGAAACCTACACCGTACTAAAAGGCCCTGCCGCAGCGGCGCTTTACGGTAACCGCGCATCATTTGGCGCTATTTTAATCACCACCAAAAAAGGTGAGAAGAATAAAAAAGGCTTAACTGTTGATATTAACAGCAGTACAGTACTTAACACCGGCTTTTTAGCCTTCCCGCGTACGCAAAGCACATTTGGTCCGGGCGAAAACACCTTTTATACTTTTGTTGATGGTAAAGGCGGTGCACCAGGCGGTGTGGATGGTGACTATGACGTTTGGGGACCATACTTTGCAGGCCAGCTAATACCGCAGTACGACAGCCCTGTTATTAACGGTGTTCGCCAGGCTACCCCATGGACAGCACGTGGTAAAAACAACCTCAAAAATTTTTTACAGATAGGTACCCAAACCAACAATAACGTATCATTAGGGGCAGTTGGCGATACTTATGTAACCCGTTTTTCGGTTTCGCAGCAACATCAAACCAGCTATATCCCTTCACAATACCTCAATATAGCTAATGCTAACTTTTACGCTTCGTTTAACCCTATCCCCAAATTAAAATTTGAAGCCAATGTTAATTATAACAGGCAGTCAACAGATAATTTTCCGGATGTTCAATACGGTCCTAACAGTATCATCTATAATATTGCTGTTTGGACAGGCGCCGACTGGGATGTGAACGCACCAGATATTAAAGCCATATGGCAGCCAGGCAAGATTGGCGTTCAATCGCAGTTTGCCGAGTATCAGCGTTACCATAACCCCTATTTGTTAACCCAGAAATGGACCCGCGGCCATTATAAAAATGACACTTACGGTTACCTGTCTGGAAACTATAAGTTTAACGATCATGTAAACGTAACACTGCGTTCGCAAATTGATACCTATAACATTTTACGTACAGAGGATCTTCCGTTCTCGGCTCACCCTTATGGCCGTGAAGGTAATCAGGGCGATTACCGCGAAGACCGCCGTGACCTGTTTGATAACAACACAGAGTTAATGGTGAACTATAACTTTACCGTTAAAAAATTTTTAAACCTATCGGGCGTTGTTGGTTCAAACCTTCGCAGCTTAAATTATAACTCAAGCTGGACATCTACCGATTACCTGAACGTACCGGAGGTTTACGCTTTCAGTAATTCAAAAAATCCAATCCAGTCAACCAGTTTTAACTCGGCCGAAAGGGTATTTAGCTACTATGCATCATTAGATGCTTCGTTTGGTAAATATGCCACTTTATCGGGCACTTATCGCCGCGATAAATCAAGCGCGTTCCAGAATGTTACTACCTATGGTTATCCAAGTGTATCAGCTGCTACAGTAATTTCTGATTACATTAAACTGCCCGAGTTTATTTCGTTCTTAAAAGCCCGCGGGTCATATGCAAGCATTAAAACAGATGCTTCAAGCTCAACCATAGGTCCGGCTCCTTATAGCTCTATCACCGCTTTTGGTGGCAGCACAGGTCCATCGTTATTTAATAACCCGCTGGGTTATGGCTCAACTTATACTTCACCATATAATGCCACTACTTATGCGTTAAAACCTTCGTACAATATCAGCAAACCGTATAACAACCAGGCTGCCGGGTATGCATCTGATTACCTGTACCAGGAAAACATCAAAACGCTTACCCGTATCAACTACGAAGAAGGTTTTGATATTAAATTTTTACAAAACCGTTTAGGGTTTAGCGGTACAGCGTTTCAATACATAGATGGCCCGCAAATATTAAAGAATGGTATTTCACCATCAACCGGATACGCTTATGAATTCCTTAATGCTTTGAAAACCAAAAAAACAGGTTATGAAGGTTCATTAGAGGGTACACCAATTAAAAACTTAGGCGGCTTTACCTGGAATGTTTTGGTTAACGTAGCAACTTTTAAGGAAATTTATACCGAGTTACCTAAAGGCCAGGATACCTACAATACATTTTTTAAAGTGGGCGACCGTGTAGATAAATTATATGGCAGCGCCTTTGTACGTTCGCCACAAGGACAAATAGTAAATGATGCTGCAGGCAAACCATTAGCATTACCGGTTGCACAATACCTGGGCAACGAAAACGCCAAATATACATGGAGCATTTACAACAAGATCCGTTACAAAAACCTAAGTATGGGTTTTCAGTTTGATGGTGCTGTTGGTGGTGTTATTGTTGATTATATGCACAATAAAACCATGCGTGGCGGTGCCAATATTGAAACGGCTACCGGCGCCCTTGGCGATGCGCGTTACAAAGACTGGCAAAACTTTGGTAAAACCGGCTATAACGGCAGCTACGTAGGCGAAGGCGTTGTAATATCAAACGGTGTTGCCCCCGATTATGATTCAAAAACAGGTGCTGTAAAAAACATAGGCTTAATGCAATTTACTACTAATAAGCAAACCGCTTTGGTACAGGATTATGCCAGTAAATATTATGGCGTGGATGAATCAAACCTGATGAGCAAAACTTTTTCTAAACTGCGTGAGGTTACTTTCTCTTATGATTTCCCTAAGGCATGGTTACAAAAAAGCTTTATTCAGAAGATCTCGGCATCACTTTATGGCCGTAACTTATTGTACTTCTATAAAGATAAACGCTTTAAAGATGTGGATCTGGATCAGTACAATGGCGCTGTTGCACAAACAGGATTGCAATCGCCAACAGTACGCAGCTACGGCTTCAACTTAAATTTATCATTCTAATTAACAGATGAATATGAAAAAGATATTTAGAATTTACTTACTGCCTGTATTTATGATACTAACAGTAACCGGTTGTAAAAAGAGTTTCCAGGATTTAACGGTAAATAACAATGTACCCAACGCCGTTCCTGCTTCGCTGCTTTTTAACGGCATATTAAATAGCATGGTGGAATACCCGGATAACTCAAAAGAAATTTATTGCCAGTATTACATTTACAACTATGATTATTATGGCAATAACCGTTATGATTTTGGCAGCGGCGATAACTATTATACGGCACTTAAAAATGTGCTGGCAATGGAGGATCAGGCTTTAAAAGCAGGCCAGCCCGCACTTAACCCCTACAGCGCCATCGCTAAATTTTTTAAAGCTTATTTTTTCAGTAAAATGAGCATGGAAGAAGGCGATATCCCGATGACCCAGGCTTTACAAGGATTAAAAAACCTTAACCCTGCTTATGATACCCAAAAAGCGGTTATGGTACAATCGTTGACCTGGTTAGAGAGCGCCAACAGCGACCTGGCTACACTTATTGCAGCCAAAGGAAATGTACTTACCGGCGATATTTACTTTAGCGGCGATCTTACACAATGGCAAAAAGTGGTAAACACCTTCAGGATAAGGCTATTGGTACAACTAAGCAAAAAAACAACTGATATTGATGTTGTTGCCCAGTTTGCTGCAGTGGTTACCAACCCAACCAAATACCCTGTTATGGCAAGCGCAGCTGATAACATGCAGTTCAAATTTTTGGATCCAACCAATTACTATCCACAAACACCCGATAACTTTGGTCAAAACGGGTCAAGGCAAAACACATCAGCTACTTATATTGGTTTGCTAACCGGTTTAAACGATCCGCGGGTTTTCGTTACAGCCGAGCCTGCACGGGACAACGTTGATAATTTGCATCAAAGCCCAACTGCTTTCTCATCATTCATCGGTGCCGATCCGGGTTTGGATCTGGGTGTGATGTACAATAACGCGGGTTTACAGAAATATTCTTTCCTGAACAGGAAACGTTATTATTCAACCTACATCGGTGAGCCAAGTATCCAGATAGGCTATGCCGAATTAATGTTCAACATTGCTGAGGGTATCAATCGCGGCTGGGCAACAGGTGACGCAGAAAGCTATTACAAAAAAGGAATCCAGGCTTCATTTGCCTATTATGGCATCCCAACCGGTACGGGAACTTTTACCGCGTACTTCTATCGCCCGGGTTCAAAAAGCACAAAGGATGATGCCAACTATGATACTTATTCTATCAGCGTTAACTGGGATACCTATTACGCACAGGCAGGTGTTAAATACACCGCTGATGCAGCCGGCCTGACCAAAATATTACAGCAAAAATACCTTGCATTGTTTCGCCACTCCGGGCTGGAATCATACTTTACCTATCGCCGTACCGGCCTGCCAACGTTTACAACTGGCCCGGGTACAGGTAATGGTGGCCGTATAGCTTCACGGTTCCAATACCCTGCTGCCGAGCGTACATCAAATACTACCAATTACAACAAAGCCTTAGCCGATCAGTTTAGCGGCAATGATGACATTAATGGCATCATGTGGATGCTTAAATAAAATTTATAAATTCAACTTTACAAAGGCCCTCATCAAACGGGGGCCTTTGTTTGGTTAAAAACAATTTATCTATGCCAGTAAAAAACAAGTTTCTTTTATTGTTCGCGGTTAGCATCGGGCTTATGCCAACCGCCTTTGCCCAAAAACAGGTAAATATTTTGCAGGTACCGGGTGTTAATCAATATTGCAAAATTGATACTGCCGGCACATCTGTTTTACCAAGCGGCAGGTTTATAACACCGGCAGGCAACACTATCCGCATTACGCATGACCCTTTTGGCTTATCAATTTCGCCCGATGGTAAAAAAGCGGTAACACTGCACAATGGGGTTATAACGCTTATTGACATAGCGACCCTGAATGCCATCAGGGTGCCTGCCTATGGCAAAAAAATACAATCCCCATTGCCCGATGGATCGTTTTTAGGCGTTGCCTTTTCGCCCGATTCAAAAACCTTATACCTGAGCGGCGGCGATAACGGGGCTGTTATTGTTTATGACGCAGAAAAATTTATAAAAACAGATTCATTATCACTTAACGGCAAAGCAGGCAGTAAGGACTATGATGATAGTTTTACATCAGACCTGCTGTTTAATGCAGACAAAAACGAGTTACTGGTGCTTGATCGTGGTAACTTCCGTTTAGTAAGGATAGATCTTGCTACCAAAAAAATTACGGCATCAATTGATGCAGGCAGGCAACCTTTTGGCCTGGCTTTAAGTCCGGATAAAAAAACAGCCTTTGTTGCCAACGTTGGTATGTATGCTTACCCGCTTATCAGCGGTGCAACCCCGCAAAATGCCGATTCGATCATGATATCGCAGCACCCATATGGCGATAATACAAAAGAATCGCGCGAAGGGACTGTAATTGAAGGAAGGAAGATCCCCGGTGTTGGCGACCCTTTATCGCCCGAGGCGATGAGTGTTTTTACTATTGACTTAGTAAACAACAAGGTTACCGATAAATTTAAAACCGGCCACCAGATTGGCCAGATGCTGGAGGATGCCGAGGTAACAGGCGGCGCAAGCCCAAACTCAATAGCAGTGGGCAGCCAATATGCCTATGTTACCAATGCTACCAATGATAACATAACCATTATCGACTATAAAAATCATAAACTGCTGGGCGATATCCCTATAAAGATTGATAGCCGTATTGATAAATTCAGAGGGCTTTTGCCTTTCGGTATCAGCTTAAGCAAGGATGAAAAAACATTATATGTTGCCCTTTTAGGCTTTAATGCCGTAGCTGTTATTGATATCCCTACCCAAACCACCAAAGGGCTTATACCTACCGGCTGGGGAACTTCAAGGGTAAAATTATCTGCTGATGAAAAAGAAGTGTATATAACTTCATGCCGGGGTTATGGGGCAGGCCCCAATGGCGGGCACGGATTTGTAGCCCCACCCCAGGGTACCTATATTGGCGATATACAATTAGGCACTTTTCAAAAAGTTGCTATGCCAAATGATACACAACTGGCGGCCTACACCAAACAGGTTTTGGGTAATACCTTTATCAGCAAACCGGTGCCTGTTATTACTAAAAACCCATTGCCCGTTTTACCCGGTTCGTCCCCTACTCCTATAAAATACATTGTATACATCACTAAAGAAAACCGTACTTATGACGAAGTTTTCGGGCAGCTGAAAAATGCCAAAGGCGATAGTACATTAGCCCGGTTTGGTGTGCATTGCGAATATACCCTTCCCGACGCCTTGCGGGTGCAATTCCCAAATCTTAATGTATCGCCCAATCATATCAAAGCAGCTACACAGTTTGCTTTTTCAGATAATTACTATTGCGATAGCGATGCATCTATACACGGACACCACTGGATGATGGGTGTTATCCCCAACGAATGGGTTGAGGCTAATTCAAACGTAAACAAAACGGCCAAACTTTTTTCAAAGGCACCGGGCCGCCGGTTTCCTGGTTCAACCGGGAGCATGGATCCCGAGGATTATGCAGAAACCGGGGGTTTATGGGAAGCCTTGGAACGCAAACATGTTGACTTCTACAATTTTGGTGAGGCAAACGAAACTGCACACGTACGCGAAGAATGGCATGACACAAATACCGGCGCCGCCCATTTGGTAATGGTGCCCATGCAAAAAGCTTTGTTTACCCGTACCAGCCATAATTACGCGGGCTTTAATACCAACATTCCCGACCAATTCCGTATGGAGCAGTTTGAAGGAGAATTCACCAAAATGTGGATCAAGGGTAAAAAGAAAATGCCATCGCTTATTACCATGCAGGTACCCAATGATCACGGGGCTGATGTAAGAGCGCAGGACGGTTATCCGTACCGCCAATCGTATATGGCCGATAATGACCTGGCAGTAGGCCGTATCCTTCACTTTTTATCGCGCACCAAATACTGGAAAAACATGCTGGTAATTATTACTGAAGATGACCCACAAGGTGGGGTTGACCATTTAGATGCTCACCGCTCTATCCTGATGCTGGCTGGTCCGTATGTTAAAAAGGGTTATGTAAGCCATACCCATGCAAATTTTGGATCGATATTAAAAACCATTTATAACATCCTTAATGTACCGTATGTAAACCAGTATGATGTTACCGGATCATTACTGCAGGATTTTTTTACGGATAAGCCCGACTATACACCTTACACATTTGTTAAAAGTGACACCCGTATATTTGATCCGCAGAAGGCAATGAGGCGTTACGATAAAACCATCGACTGGCACAAAATAGAAAAAGGCCCCGAAATGGACGACGAAGACCGGGAACGCGAAGATCATTACAAACAGCAAAAAGCTAAAAAAACATCGGGCACAATAGTTAATTAAATCAGTCATAGCAAACCGTCCCATCAGAGCCCCTTATGGGACGGTTTGCTATAATATAATAGATCAATACGATGCGTTTATTTTTAATATCATTCATCATCCTGTTATTGCCAAAAGATAGCTGGCAGCCCAACCCTGCTCCCAAATCAAAACATAAATTTATAATAGCGGCTCACCGCGGCGATCATGTGATCTACCCCGAAAACACATTGGCCGCCTACCGGGAAGCCATAAAAAATGAAGCCGATTACGTAGAGATTGACCTGCGCACCACCAATGACGGCGAACTTGTGAGTATGCATGATGGCACCGTAAACCGCATGACCGATGGCAAAGGGAATGTTAAAGACCTTACCCTTGCCGAATTGCTTAACCTAAAAGTAAAAAGCAAGGATTCGACTATAAAGGAGATTTTTAGGATCCCAACCTTTAAACAGATCCTTTCCCTCTGCAAAAACCAGATCAATATTTATCTTGATTTTAAAGCGGCTGATCCGGAGCTGGCTTACCAAATGATAAAGGAATACGGGATGGAAAAGCAGGTATTGGTTTACATAAACAGTGCCCCGCAATTTACCGGCTGGCGCAAGGTGGCACCCCGGATGCCATTAATGCTAAGCCTGCCCGATAGTGTTAAAACCACAGCAGGCATGGCTGATTTTATCGATAAATATCATCCTGATATCCTTGATGGCTCATATAGCCAATACACTAATGATATGGTTGTATTCGCCGAAAAATACGATATCCCGGTTTGGCCCGATATCCAAAGCGCGGGTGAAGGCGCCGCTGATTGGAATAAGGCGTTGGATAAAGGATTGAAGGGCTTGCAAACAGATCATCCGGCTGCGTTAGTGAAGTTTTTGAAGGAGAAAGGACTGAGGTAAACAAAGGCTTTTTAAGGGTATGTAATAGCTGTTACAGGCATACCTTATCCGGGTAAAAATAAGTAAAATTGTACTTAGAATATTCTGTAAGTAACAAAGCTCTTCGTAAAAATGAAAACACTGGATGATCTGTTAATGCTTGGAGATGAGCGCTTATATCAAACTTCGGCGCCGGTTTTAAAAACAGAGCTCCATCTTTTAAAGGATTGGGTGGCCGATATGCATAACGTGATGGAGCGGATCAGGAATAAATATCATTTTGGCCGGGCTATCGCGGCTCCGCAATTGGGCATCATGAAAAGGCTTGTTTATATGAATATAGACAGGCCTGTAGTTTTTATAAATCCCGAAATAAGTGACCCAAGTGTGGAGCTTTTTGAACTATGGGATGATTGCATGAGCTTTCCAAACCTGCTGGTTAAAGTAAAAAGGCATCAAAAGATAACTGTAAACTATCTTGATGAGCAATGGCAGCCACAGCAATGGATTATGGAAGACAAACTCTCGGAGTTACTGCAGCACGAATATGATCACTTAAACGGCATTTTATGTACCATGAGAGCTGTTGACAACACCTCGTTTAAATGGCGAACAGCATGATGTATAACCACAAAATGAAAGCTTCGGCCACTACTGACCACCCCGGTTTTATTATCCGTGAGCCGAATAAATTAATTAATCGACTCATGGCTTACAATTAGGAACAAAAAGAATGGCCTGATTTTACTTATGACCTTTCTGTAAGTTATTCCTAACCTGGTAAATCTGATAGAGAGTTTATGTTGATTTTAGCTGCCTGGTGCGTCGGATTCCTCCCCCTCACTGCTATTAAGTTAAGCAGTTTTTCACGCAAAGACGCAGTGACGCAAAGTGATTTGTTTACTTTTTCTTTGCCATTAACGATAACTATTCTATCAAATACCGATTTTTTCAGGAAATATAGAAGCAATGATGCACTGTGAACTTTTGCATCGATTCATTCGTCGGAAATTGTATTTATCCTCCGATATCATGTGGAAAGTTTTTTTAATATTGGTTGATATATCAACCAATATTTATACATTTGCTTAATGAATCGCAAAGTTGAACATCCTGCCCCGCCTTCGCTGGTAGCACAAATAGGCGCCCTTTATAATAGGATATATAAAGAATGTGATAAAATTTTCCGGGAACACAACTTTCCCCTTCAGATGGACCAGATACCAGTTTTGATGGTCCTGTATTACTCAGGCGGGGCATCTCAAAAAACTATCAGTACCGACCTGGGGCGCGATAAAGCATCAGTTAACAGAACAATATCAGTTTTACTCAAAAAAGATTTTGTGGAGGTAATCCCTGATACCGTTGATAAGCGCAAAACCCATGTAAAATTGACGGCAAGCGGCGACAGTGTGGCAAAACAGGCTGACGCTATCCTTGCGAGATTTGACGCGGTGCTGTCTTCGGAACTAATAGAACAGGAAAGAAAAGAATTTGACAAAACAATGCAGAAATTAATCGGTGTAGTTACCCCTTGCTAACGTAACTACCCTTTCATCCAAAAAACATATCAACAAAAAATGAAAAGAAGCTTTTTTCTTATGGGCATGCTATTGCCTGTACTTAGCTATTGCCAAAGCGCTGACAGCAGTAGTGTGCACAAAAAATTAACTACTACAGCACCCCTGCTGGGCGGTGTCAGCGTAACCAATAGTGTAGCCCCGGTTGATGCCGGCGGAAATACGTTTACCATACAGCAACCTATTGTAGACGTCGGTTTCCCTGTGTTTAAGGATTTTTCGGCGCCTCATCCCATTTTAATAAAAACAGGCATCCGCTACCAGGGCCTTTTTCTTTCGGATGGGCAAAATATAAGCGGCAACGAATTTCATTCCATCACCGTTCCCTTGCTGGTAAATTATTCGCTTTCGCATTCCACCAGTATCACTTTTGTGGGTTTGGCAACCATTGGCTCCGACTTTAAACGAAGTATCGGCGCAGAGGATATTCTTTATACTGCCGGCGTGCGGGTAGGCTTTCGTCAGCGCAAGGCTTTCAAATACGGCATCACGCTCGTTTATACCAGCAACTACACCGGTAAATTCCTGCTGCCGTTACCTGATATCGACTGGACGATCAGCAACAGGCTAAGCCTCACTGGCATTATACCTGCCAGGGCTTCTTTAAAGTATAAACTGTCGGCAATGCAATCACTGGGAATTACAGCGTCACTCAACGGCAGTATGTACCGCCTGAACAGGGATGCGAAAGATCAATATATACATTTGCGGCAAAATAGCGCGGGACTCATTTATGACCTTAAACTTAGCAGGCGATGGAAATTGAACATGATTGCCGGTCATACTTTTTCGCAAAGGCTGGAAACATTTAATATGGATCAAAAAGTCCCATTCGACGGATTCAGCAAATTAAACAACCGGGTAGCCAATGTCGCCTATCGTCATAATTCATTTATATTCCAGGGCGGGCTTAGTTATGAGTTTTAAAAAGTCCGATAGTCTAAGGCTGCCCGATGCAACTTCCAGGAAATTCAACCATATTAAGGGCTGTTTTTTAGCTCTTTTAATGCCACAATCTTCTTGCAATTCTCAATAAAAGAGTTCGACATCTGTACTTTATCGGCCACAGAATAAAAAATGAGTTTAATTTATCCCGGAGGTGTCATAATCTAATATCCAACTATGAGGATTCTTAACTTCCTCTGATACTGGTCGTTTATACAGCTTAAACCCAAAACTATATTGTAGATAAAATATTATTGAATTATCCGAGTCGAAATCAATCCTAAAAAACTTATCGTGCGTAACAATCCGATATTCTGT
This sequence comes from Mucilaginibacter sp. P5_A6, assembly GCF_056400585.1. NCBI lineage: Bacteria > Pseudomonadati > Bacteroidota > Sphingobacteriia > Sphingobacteriales > Sphingobacteriaceae > Mucilaginibacter > Mucilaginibacter sp. P5_A6. The sequence continues at coordinate 133,312 of NZ_JBFUKZ010000022.1, forward strand.
ATTAGAATCAATTTCAAATTCTTCACATGTCGGCTCAATCCAAACTCTTTTATTTCGATCAGTACGATTGGCAAATTCAATGTCTACTAATAATTCGGGATGTTTATAAAAATAATCAATTCTATTTTTGAAGATAGGCTTTTTGTAAAGAAAACTAAATAGTCTCATTTGATAACTTCATTTGAATTGACAGATCGTATTATCCGTATTTCAAAGCTACAATTTTCTTACAATCCTCAATAAAAGAGTTCGATATCCGTACCTTATCGGTCCAAAACCCTCTTACATTACGTAGAGAGGTTTTTTTGTTTTTAGTGAATATTTACTGTGGCTTTATTGCCCGGAAAGCGTTGTTTTTGATTCGATCTACGGTAAGGATAATTCTTTTTATGATACCGTTTTAGTAGTTCACGATAAAGTTTTACAAATGCCTGATTGAAGTCTAATAAGATCAGTTTTGGGCTGGGAGATTCTTCTTAAGAGTTAATTTCAAGCTTATATCCTTTGCCGCGAATAACAACAATTTTGATATGCGGATCAAATTCCAATTTTTTTCTGAGTTTTGATATGAACATATCCAGACTGCGCCCCACAATAACACCTTCATCTTCCCATATCTCTTTTTGTAGCCGGCTTCTCTCTATAGTCTCGTTAGGAGACAATGCGAAAATGAGCAGTACACGGGTTTCAGTTCCGGTCAGGTCTATTGTTTTTCCGTTTATTATCAGTTTCCGATTCTTCGCATCAAACAATACCGCGCCTAAAGTTAACATGTCAGTATACTGATCGTCAGGTAAAGCTCTTCGCGGCTTAACAGATCTCAAAAAAAGAAAACCAACAAATGCCAAAAAGGGCAGGCTGCCCAAAAGATATCCATTCTTTGCTGTATTTATGCTCGTTGGTTTAAATTTGATGTTGATGGTGTAATGTGCTTTGGGTTGCACTCTTCCTTTGCATGCTACAATATCATCTTTTTCATTTTTGGATATAGCATAACCATAGGCAACACTGGAATTGCCGCTGTTCAGAACGTTGACCACATAATCACCTGCGAGCGGGTCTTTGGCTAATGACCGCCGGGTAGTATTCACCAGGGAGTCCGGCTGAAAAGTGAGCTCATTCTCAAACCAGATCTGGTATTCGTTTTCGGCGATCTTTTTTACCGGAAGAACTCTTGATGTACGGTCGCCCGACTGTAAGAGCAGTTCATGCCCTATCCTGCGGAGCAAAACTTCCCTTCTGGCGATATCAAAATCGTCATTGCCGGTCATACTGAAAGCCGCGCAGATTACAGAGATAAACGAGAGTATTATCACTCCGAACAGGTACTTGCGTTTCCCGGACAGGAGAATTCTGCTATCTAACATAGTGTCAAGATTTTATTTTACAAAGTTTACATTTTTATTTACAATTAAAGCTCTCCACGCTGAAATATATCAAAGTAATTTTGCTGCACCAATTCTGATAGGATCATAAAATAGATTATGAAACATATGTTTTACTTAAAATTTAAAAAAATGAAAAGATTATTTGTATTTGTTCCGGCTATCTTCCTGGTATTATTTCTACTAAATTCTTTTGTGCTAAAAGAAAAGGAAGCAAAAAAGAAACCAATAAAAGAAGGCAAATCATCGGCGATTGTCAACATCATTTTTAAATCTGCTGATGGCGGACAAACATGGCAGGACATTAGCGAAGGACTGCCTGAAAAATTGCAGAGAGAAGGTGTGTGGAGAGATGGTTTATTTGCAAATGACCGTGGGCTATATTTACGTGCTGGAAATGGGGTTTATCACAGTGAACCAAATTCCACAACTCCTTTTTGGACAAAAGAAATTTTCCCTGGTAAACAACGTAACATTGCCCCTGGCAAGAATGGGATACTTGCATATGATTTCAGGGGTCAATTTTTACAAAAAATAAACGGAACGAATAATTGGTCACCCATGTACACGAATTTTCAAGAGCAAGCCGTACGCATAGACAGAACGATAGATTGGATGTACACGAATTATAAAGAGAGAGAAGTACGCACCGTTTTTGAAACTGCCGGAGGCACAGTTTTCATTGGCTCCAACACCAGCCTTTTTAGATCCACTAACAGTGGAAAAACCTGGAAACAAGTGCATGTTGGAGACGGTAGAATGAAATTGGTAGAGTCAAACGGTGTACTCCTGACTACCAGCAAAGATGGAATATTAAGATCGACCGATGATGGTGAAAACTGGGATCGTGTGATTAGTGAAGGGGGTGCTGGCATCGCTGTGGAACGTATAGATGGAGGATTTGCTGCTATAGTCTACAACACAATAACCCAAACAAACAGCATACACATTTCACTGGATAGTGGAAAAACCTGGAATGCCATAGGCGAAGAACTTCAGCCTTCCTGGAATAGTTTATTTATGAAAAAAATAGGCTTACTTAAATCTTCATCGGATATTTTATCAATTAAACAAATGGGTAAATATTTAATATGTGGCCGCTCAGATGGTATATTCCGGTCATCTGACAAGGGCAAAACATGGAAAAAACTGTTACTTCCTGCTATAGAAAATTATGGCTTCAATTTATCTGTTTCAGGCAACGTGATTTATGTTATACCAAATAAAGGATGTTGAAAAATCACTTGAGGTGGGTATCGCAGAGGGGTGCTTCTGCTATAATCAAAAGAAACCCGGAAGACAAAAATCTTCACTTACTAAACACATCTCTGCAAAGGCTAAGGCAGGTTAACGGTTGAAGGTATAGTAAACCTGCTGAAGGCACCTGTTCATGGTATCTGAAGGTTATGATCGGGAGAACATTTTTTGCGTTGATCCCAGGCGTTTTAATTGGAAATTCCTTACATTTTTTGTATATTTGGGTATGCACAAAACAGGGCGCTTATCTCACGGGATAATCGCCCTGCTTCATTTAAAATAAAAAGGCCGCAAAAACCTCTGTTTTAAATCAATAAATTCATTATCAATACATTAAAACAAAATCAGCAGGTATTAATGGGTATTCAAAAGACTATAAAAGGTATTTGGTAAAGCGCCCGGGAGGTGTACAAAAGGTGTGTCAACGGTGCATGTAAAGTACTGCTCTGAATCTTAAATAACACTTTAAAAAAAATCGTTTTTTGGTGCTGGTCCCTTGAATTAAGTATTAATTAAATTTCGGTTGAAAATTAGTTTTGGTTTACTAAATTGCCTTCTGTAAACCTAATTGATTGCACCTTGCCGTCAACACATCAACCAATTATTGAAAACTTAATTTATTACTATGTCAACCGACCGCAGAAAATTCATCAAGCACCTGGGTGCCTCCGTTTTGCTTACCTCGGCTTCGCTCAGAAGCCTGGCAGCACAGGAAGAAAATGAACTCAGGATCCTACAGGCCGAAAAACGCATCAGCCCGAATGATAAAATCCGCATAGCCACCATAGGCATGGGAATTATGGGTTTTGCCGATACCAAGGCCGCTTTAACCGTGCCCGGGGTGGAGTTGGTTGGCTGCTGCGACCTGTACAAGGGGCGGCTTGACAGGGCAAAAGAAGTTTACGGGGCCAGCCTTTTTACTACCGGCGATCATCGTGAGCTATTGGCCCGTAAGGATATTGATGCCGTTATTATTGCCACCAGCGACAACTGGCACAGCCAGATAGCCATTGATGCCATGCACAGCGGCAAAGCGGTGTATAGCGAAAAACCCATGGTACACCAGATAAGCCAGGGCCTTGCCGAAATAAAAGCGCAGCAGGATACTAAAATGGTTTTGCAGGTAGGCAGCCAACGGGTAAGCAGCATTGCCTATAAAAAGGCTAAAGAACTATATGAGGCGGGCGCCATCGGTAAGATCAATTCTATCGAGGCTTCGTTTAACCGGCAAAGCCCTTTGGGTGCCTGGCAGTATACCATCCCATTTGATGCTTCGCCACAAACTGTGGATTGGACAAGGTTTCAGTCAAACGCTAAAACAAAGTATGGTTATGACAGCAAACGGTTCTTCAGGTGGCGGAATTACCGCGAATACGGCACCGGTGTTGCCGGCGACCTGTTTGTGCACCTGCTTAGCGGCATTCACTTTATAACCGGGTCAAAAGGTCCCGAAAGGATCTATTCTATAGGCGACCTTGCTTACTGGAAAGATGGCCGCAATGTACCCGATGTAATGAGCGCGGTGATCCATTATGGCGAAACAAAAGAGCACCCTGCTTTCCAGGTAACACTCCGGGTTAATTTTATCAGTGGTGAAGGCGACTACGGTACAACCAAAATTGTAGGCTCCGAAGGTGTGATGGATCTTATGGGCGATGATGGCTTCAGTATCCGTAAAAGTAAAATGCCGGTTGCTACAGGTATTGGTGGCTGGGATTCTCTATCTACCTATACAGAAGCGCAGCAAAAGGCCTTGATGGACGATTATAACAAACGCTTCTCGCAAACCGATCAGCAGGCGCCTACAAGTCCGGATGTTACTTACAAAACACCGGAAGGTTACAATGCCTCAAACGATCACTTTGCCAATTTCTTTGATTCTATCCGTACAGGTAAGCCGGTTGTTGAAGATGGGGTATTCGGGTTCAGGGCAGCAGCGCCTTGTTTAGCCTGTAACGACAGCTACTTCCAGAATAAAGTGATCCGTTGGGATGCGAATGCGATGAAAATAGTTTAGCCTGTAGGCAGCATCCCGCGTCTCCTGGTAATTCATATCAAAAATTATAGTACCTGCTATGGCTTAGCAATTAAAAAAACAAGCTTACTGGTAGCGTTTTGCTGTTGATTATCGTATTGGTTGGTATAAATACTAATCAACATATGAAAAAAGTCTTTACACAAGGGGCGGGCATGATCGGGATGATGTGTTTGCTCAGTAGCCTGTTAACCTCATGCCTTAAGGATAGTAATAACCATTATGTGCCACCTCCGGCCGCACTGATCTCTGCTATAAATGCTTCGCCGGATGCACAGCCGGTGGATTTCTACCTGGATCAGAACAGGGCAAACAACTTCTCTATTAAAAGCGGTGAAAGCCTGGATTATATCAGGGCCTATACCGGGAAAAGAACCGCAACATTTTATGTACAGGGAAGTCAGCAGAAAATAAAGAGCGATACGATAACCCTTAAGGCCGACCAGCTGTATTCACTGTTCCTGGCCAACCAGGTTAGCACGGCCGATCTGTTACTGATTGCTGATTCTATAAGCCGCCCGGCTGAAGGCAAGGCTACTATCAGGTTTGTGAACTTAAGCCCCGATGCTGGTGCTACAGATCTGGCAATCAAAGGAGGTGCGATACTTGCCGCGGGAATAACCTATAAACATTACTCTGCGTTCGTCCCTGTTGAAGGTGCTACTGCTTTTACCTTTGAAGTTCGCAAAGCGGGAACATCCACTGTGTTATACACACTTACCGATGTTACATTGAAAAGAAACACCATTAACACCATATGGTCGCAGGGATTTGCAGCGGCAACTGATGTAAAAAAATTCAGTGCGCATGTGCAGGAGAATGTATATTATTATTGAACTGTTTATTCTGAATCAACCAAAAATCCCTGCTTTTGGAAGAAGGCAGGGATTTTTGGTGTAATATTAGTTTCAGGCAGCACTCTGGCCAATGGCGAAATAGGAGCGATTACTAAAAATCAGGATTAATACTAAACTTAATACCATAAGTGGAACTACCAGCATGATCAAGATAATTAAACCTCCTTACTACATCTACCCGTAATAACTTAAAAATATTGCCGATGCCGGCTCCCGCTTCTATATAGGGAATAGTGCCTAAAGCATAAGTACCGTTTGCACCATTTGATCCTGTTGGAAATTTGTATAAGTTTTTTGAGTAAAGTGGATTGTTTTCATTGCGTAAACCGCCATATAAAATTTTAAATGAGAGAAACTCCCTCCACTTTAAATGTTCTATTAATGGAATCTTATTCAGAAAAAAGCCATTAAAACTGTGTGTCAGGTTCAAACCCACATAATGGTCACTCACAAACTCCAGGTAGTTCATTTGGTTGTAGGCATCGGGATCATAAGCAAAGGATTGATTAGCCGGACTGATATTCAGCAACGGAAATGGAACCTTTCCCTTTAGCACGGCGCCCAGCAATGTAATATCCGAGTAACCTAATTGCGATAAATAAAACCGTTTATAAATATTCGCACTTATATTGGTATAGGTATATGATCCATTGACAAGCCCTTTAAAACCCTGATTTATCTGCAAGTTAAAAATGGGGTATTTACTAAAAATAGTATGCCGCGACCCGGTTCCCTGTATAATTTGTTCATGAGGAGCATACCTTAGTCCAAGGCCAACATCAGTAGTAGTTAAATCATGTACAATACTATTATTTGAATCATTAACCTCAAATACCAGTGTACCTGCAGTTTGTTGGTTCCAGTTTTTGAAAGTAAGATTATATGAAAAATGATTTTCAAAATCCTTTACATAATCAACTTTGAAAGTCTTGTTAAAAAGCCAGTAATCGGTTTTGCCGCTTTGGAATGAGGTCAGTGCTGACTGCGAGTTATTTATTGAAAAAACTTTTCCGGGCTTATCAATATCATACCGGTAGCTAATCCTAAAATAATCGTTGGGGAAACGATAAGGCGGTGTACTATTTAATGAAAAATAGGTACTTAAGTTAAATTTGAATTTAGTATCTCGCGTTCCATATGCTGTATAACCTTCTAAATAGATGGATCTGTTGAATTTAGGCGTAGTTCGTCCGCCTACCTGGAAACGCGCCCCTTCTACATTATCAAAAGCATATGTAGCCCCTGTCGGGCCTATTTGTACGGGACCGAGGTCGCCATACCCTCCCGTGATGGTTGCTGCAATCCAGGTTAATCTTTTAAAAGATGGCATACTTTCTAACCGGTTTATATGCTCATAAAGGTGTTGCTGCTGAGTGGTAAGCGTATCAGTCCTGTTTTGTCTCCAGTAGCTGGTATCGGGCCTGTTGGAGTTTACAGCAGTTTGCAAACTTTTACCCTGGTAAAACGCGGCCGGAAGTGGTGAATTTAACTTATAGTGATCATAATACACCGTTCGCTCGCCAAAAACTCCGGTTCCTTTTTCTTTTTTTATACCAAAATCTGCTTTTACATCACTTTTGCCCAGGTAATAGCGCCCGTCGGGGTGTTGTTCAAAATCCAGCCGAATCTTGAGGCTGCGCATAAAATTGATATTGATTTGCTTATTTACATTAAGCTCACATGATTCAACAGCATAATGCCCATCCATAGTAACCAGTAATTTGCCCTCAAAAAGTAGATCACCTTTATTGCGGGGAGTAAAACTTACCTCGATTAATTTTCCTTTACCCGATTGCACCGTGTCCGTTATAAAAAACTTATAAAAATCGGGGGCATGATCAGCTATAGGGCTCAGAAACTGGTTTGTAATGATAAAAATGTTGTTGTCGTATATGTCTATATTATTTCCGTAAAGGCGGTTAAGGTAAATATCCAGTCCAACCGTATCCACAAATTTTATGATATTGATTTGTTTTTGGGCATTTAATATCTGGATAGATTTAGGCGGGTTTTTACGGTAATAATTTTGGTATAGCTTTTCGCTGAAATAAACCGGAAGTGAGGTTTCAGACTGACCGTTTATTTTCTGTGTGCTATCAAGCATAAACCGGTATTTGCTAAAAAATTTACTATTGAGCAGCTTTGGAGAAAGATGAAAAAAGGATAAACCGATCCGTTCGTACTGGTTATACTGAAGATAATCCGAATTTTCCATCCGGTTTAATTCCTTATGGTCAATAATCTGCTGAATAAGTTCAACGGCGGGGTTTCCCTTATTTCTATACTTCTTCTTTTTTTCCGAAGTAACGGAAACCTCCTTTAACTGGGTTTGACTGCTGCGCATGCGGATTTGCAATTCATTCACCTGCCCCGGTTTAATAATTTTGGTTACGGTTTGGTAGCCCATAAAGGAAAATGTTACGCGGCTAAAAGAGCCCGGCGCGCTTAATACAAATTTCCCCATTCTATCAGAACTGGTGCCATAACTACTGCCATTGAACTTGATGCTTATAAAAGGAAGCGGATGGCCAGACACATCATCAACAACCTGGCCGCTCACAGTTGTCACTGTTTGAACATTCAATTGGTTTTTTCTGATCACTGTACTATCCAAATGCTGTGCTGTACTGTATAGGGGGCAAAAAAAAAGAAATAAACAAGCCGATCTTTTTAGTTTGTTTATAGTGGAAAACTTAAAAAAACGAAGTATTAGCGGCCCTTGGGAAGCTGATTTTATAATGCAATTCCAAAAAATAAGTAACAAATTGAATTAATAATTAAGAGTTAAAATGGACCTAAAACAAAGTAGCATTTAGCTTTATACTATTAAAGAGTGCACAAGGTTTAATTACGATTAAAATAAGCTGTAATTCTGTTTTGTTTTTAAAAAAAGTCCGTTTAAAAGCACAAAGCATTCTTTTAAATTTAAAACAGTAAAACAACGCAGAAAAGCGTTTATAAGTTAAATAGCCATACCTTTCGTTTAACTAACTAAGCATGCGGCACTTAAAAATTAACGGTCAGTAACTTAATAAAGTATAAAACTATTGGGGGCCAAATGTTTTTGTGCGACATAAATTTTCGCATAGGCCCCAACAACCTTAAATAGTATCCACCAGTAACTGGTATAAAAAAAGCTCCTCTAAGTGCTTAGAGAAGCTTTCCGGTATTTCTTTCCACCGAAATTACTTTTGATATTACAATGCGGCTAATTAAAGGAGTATGTATACAAAAATTTAAACATTATTTACCTTTAAGCTGAAACATTACCTGTATGGTTTTTAAAATAATGCTCATATCGCTGTTAAAGCTTATATTATTAAGATAAATCAGATCATAACGTACTCTATGACGCATTTGATCAACATTTTCTGCGTAGCCATAATTTACTTGCCCCATCGAGGTAATTCCTGGCTTAACACGTAATAATTTTTTATAGTTAGGAGATTTTAGTATAAGTTGTTCTATGAAATACTGACGTTCTGGTCTTGGGCCCACTATTGACATATCTCCTTTTAAAACATTCCAAAACTGGGGTAGTTCATCCATCCTTGACCTACGTAAAACCCTTCCCCATTTAGTAATACGCGGATCATGTTCACTTGACAATTGGGGGCCTAACAGTTCTGCATTTACGTGCATACTTCTAAACTTATATATTTTAAAAGGCCGGTGATCCTTTCCAATTCTTTCCTGATGGTAAAAAACGGCTCCCCTTGACGTTAATTTAGTTAATATTATTAACAAGATAAACACGGGTAACCCAGCTGTCATAACCAAAAGTGAAAATAAAACATCAAAGCTTCGTTTAAAAAACAAAACCTTGATGCTAAGTTCCGGGGTTGAAGAAAGCTGTATTACTGGAAGATTTTCGTAGTTAATAATACTGGCATAGTTATTATCCAACACCAGGTCAGAAACCAACTTAATCTTAATCGAGTTTTGATCTCCCAAATCAACCATTTTTTTTAATAGCGACTGGTTTAGGTATTTATAGCATACAAATACCTCATCTGGATTTTTATTTAACACTTTCTCAAGCAGCATTTCATCAGACATTCCGTTGAGCATTTCCTCGGAAATAAGATCGATAAAATAATATCCGTATTCCGGATGCTTTAAGAAAGATTTCACCAATCTATCAGCAATATCCTGGTTACCAACAAGAAGCACGTGCATCCTGTTGTACCCGTTTTTTCTAATGAAATCAAGAGCAAAAAAAATCGCAGACCTTTCAACAACAATTAGAGCAAAAAACAAAATGTAGGTAAAAACCATTTCCCATCGGCTAACCTCATATAATCTGAAGAAGTAGATTACACCAAGAACCATAACCAAATTGTAAAGCAGCGAAGACAGAAACTTATTAATATTATCGCTCAGCACAAGAGGCCTGTGAATGATATAATTCCTGGTTACAGAAGTTATAGAGACCCACGACAAATTAACCAATAAGATAAAATTCGCAGATTGAATTTCATCAGAAAGGTAATTAAATACCAGTAAATGAGCACATTGAAGAGAAATATTTAATACTATTAAATCACTTATAAAAGTAACAAACGGGAGTAATTTTGAGTAGCGTAAAATCATAAGGTATAAGATTTACAAATGTAATTATTTCCTTTTAAGAATATACTTTAAAAAGGAGATAATAATAGTTTTTCAATCAATACGGGTAATCAAACTTAAACGCTACAATTAGATAATTGTTTTTATTAAAAATAAATTTTACATATGACTTTAAATATTCAATTTCTCGTGAATATATGCATAGATAGCTGCTTTTTAGCCGGGGAGTTGGGAAGGCCGGGACACATGTAACAATTTCGTTATAATTAAGCGGTATTAAATTAGCATTAAGCCGCTAAACCGTCAATTTGATCTTCCCTGACGGACTACCTCCAATAATATAATAGTTTATATTCAAAGCGCTTCCTAAAAACTCCACCTTTTGGGAAACCTTATAACTGATCAATTTAAAAACCAAAAAACTTGATAAGTTCCTTATATTCAACAAGGCTTAGCCAGGATTAACACCTAAACAGTAACGAGGAGTTATTTCTTTTTAGTTTTATGCAGATGGCTTTCTGATTTAGCTCATCACTTTTAAAAGAAACTCATTAATCACATTATCTATATGGATATATTTTTTTGCGTAACTAATGGCATTTGATCTTTTCTCTTCAATATTTTCGACATATATATTAAGCACTGTTTCCGCAAGCGCCTGAGGATCTTCAGGTTTACATATAAAACCGACATCATATTTAGTTATGAGATCATGAAGGGATGTTTCCGGGTTTGCGGTTACCAAAGT